>JBJHCB010000311.1:0-3450 GCA_050485805.1 Gemmatimonadota bacterium
AGCCTGAACGAGGACCTCCGGACCCTCTTCGAGCTCACCAAGCTGGACACCCTGTTCCGCATCGCTGGATCACGGGAGGAGGGACTCGAGGGGTTCTGACCCTCGCGTCCCCACCCCCACCGCCGGCGCGGACGGTCCGTCGGCGGAGCGCAGGCCTGGACCCCGGGGGATCCATGGAGCATGAACTCGTGTTCGAGTTGCCCAACGACCTCCAGTTCATCGAGGAGGCGGTGGAGTTCGTGGTGCACCGGTGCTCCACCTGCGACCAGGTGGCCCGCAAGCTCCGGTTCAATTTCCGGGTCTGCCTCACCGAGGCCCTGGCCAACGCCATGATCTACGGGAACCGCCGGGATCCCTCCAAGCGGGTCCGGGTGGAGGTGTTCGTCCACGGGAATCGCCTCCGGGCCCGGGTCACGGACCAGGGAGACGGCTTCAACCCGGACCGACTTCCCGACCCCACCGCACCGGCGAACCTCAGGAAGGAGGGAGGGCGGGGGATCTTCCTCATGCGGAAGCTCATGGACGAGGTGCACTTCAACGAGCGGGGGAACGCGGTGACGCTGGTCCTCCTCCTTCCGGGACCCGAACCGGCGGTGCGCGAGGCCACCGCATGACCCAGGAGCGCACCGCCCGGGAGCTCCTCCCCGAGGCGGTGGCGCAGGTGCTCACCGAGTTCCGGCGGGGGTTCGGCCTGGACCTCCACCTCTGGCTTCCCCGGGAGCGGGACCGTCCCTTCCACCTCTTCCCGGGGGGTCCCGGAGACGGCGAGCCCCGCCCCGATTCCATCCTGCTGGCCGTCCCCCTCCGGGAGGGGACGGAGCTGGTCCTGGAGGTCCGCCCCCCCGTGGACGCCCCGGGGCGGAACGCGGCCAACGTCCTCCGCTCCACCCTGGAGCATCTCTACCAGTATGCGGAGGAGATCCGCTTCTTCACCTACGAGGTGTCGGAGCGGTACGAGGAGATCAACCTCCTCTACTCCATCTCCGAGACCCTGGGCTCCCTCCTCCGCCTGAGGGAGGCCGCCGGGCTCATCCTGGGAGAGGTGTGCGACGTCATGGGGGCCCGGCGGGGGTCCCTCTGGGTCCACTCCGGGGACGACGACCTGCTCAACCTGGTGGCCTCGGTGGGAGACGACGGGCTGGAGGGTCCGCTGGCCCCCTCCGACGTCTCCACCATCACCTCCCAGGTCTTCGTGGAGGGGCGCCCCCTCATCCTCACCGGGGACGGGATCCAGTCCAACGGCGACGAGCCGGGGACCCGGGTCTCCGGGGGCGGGACGTCCGGCGACGGGGGGGCCAGGAGGGACTCGGTCCTCTCGGTCCCCATCCGGTACACCCCCCCGTCCGGCGAGACCCGGGCCGTGGGGGTCATCAACCTCATCGGGCGGAAGCGGGGGGGGCGGTTCACCGCGTCGGACCAGAAGCTCCTTTCCGCCATCGCCTCCCAGGTGGGAGCGGCGCTGGAGAACCACCGGCTCATCCACGAGTCGGTGGAGCGGGAGCGGGTGGGGCGGGAGATGGAGCTGGCCCACGACCTCCAGATGAAGCTCCTTCCCGACGCCAACAGCCTGGATCCGGGGAAGGTGGGGGCCCGGGTGGAGCCTGCCGAGCTGGTGGGGGGGGACTTCTATCAGCTCTTCCGCCTTCCCGGGGGGCGGTTCGGGGTCATGATCGGGGATGTGTCGAGCCATGGCTTCCCCGCCGCCCTCATCATGGCCCTCTCCATGAGCGCCGGTTCCATCTATGTCTCGGAGGTGGAGGGCCCGGGAGAGGTCCTGTCGGAGATGGGCGAGGCCCTCCGGGACGAGCTGGAGTCCACGGAGATGTACCTCACCCTCTTCTACGGCGTTCTGGACCCGAAGCGGGGGGAGCTGGTCTACGCCAACGCGGGGCATCCCCACGCCTTCCTGATCCGGAGCGACGGGAGCCACCGGCGGCTGGAGGCCCTGGACCTTCCCATGGGGATCGGTCCCGGGGGGGAGTATGGAGAGGACCGGGTCCCCTGGACGCCGGGAGAGGACCTCCTCCTCCTCTTCACCGACGGGCTCTCCGACACCCTCGAGGCCGGGTCCCGGATCGCCGGCGAGGAGCGGGTGGTGGAGACGGCCGTGGCCCTCCGGGATCGACCCGCCCGGGCGGTGGTGGAGGCCCTCTTCGGCCTGGAGCGGGCGGGAGACCTCCAGAAGGGGGACGACCGCACCGCCGTCGTCCTGCGTCTCTAGGCCATGGCGGGGGAGGGGAGGGGAGGGACGGAGGGCGGGGCCACCCGCCGCCACCGGGCCCGCCGTTCCCTGGGGCAGAACTTCCTGGTGGATCCCAACCTCCAGCGGAAGATCGTGGAGGCGGCCGGGGTGGAACCGGGGGACACGGTCCTGGAGATCGGTCCCGGGCAGGGTGCCCTGACCCGATGGTTGGTGGAGGAGGCCGAGCGCCTCATCCTGGTGGAGCTGGATCGCGACCTGGCCGCGGAGCTCCGGGAGCGCTACCGGGATCGCCCCTCGGTGGAGGTGGTGGAAGCGGACATCCTCACCGTTCCCCCGGGGACCCTGACCCCGGAACCGGCACGGCTCCGCGTGGTGGGGAACATCCCCTACAACCTCACCACCCCGATCCTCTTCCACCTCCTGGAGCGCCCCCGGCCCAGGGAGATCCTCCTCATGGTCCAGCGGGAGGTGGCGGACCGGATCCTGGCCTCGCCGGGGGGGAAGGAGTACGGTGCCCTTTCGGTGGGCGTCCAGACGGTGGCCCGGGTGGACCGGGTCCTCCACGTGCCCTCCGCCGCGTTCCGGCCCCGTCCCCGGGTGGAGTCCACGGTGATCCGGATCCGGCCCCTGGACCCCTCCCCCCTGGACCCCCGGGAGGAGGGCGCGCTTCGCCACCTCGTACGGGCCCTCTTCCAGTGGAGGCGGAAGCAGTTGGGGAAGATCCTCCGGGACCACCCGGAGCTCGCCCTGGGAGCGGAGGGGGCCGCCACCCTCCTCCAGGCGACGGGGCTCGACCCCCGGGGGCGACCCGAATCCCTGGGCCCGGAGGCCTTCCTCCGTCTCTCCCGGCGGCTTCCGCCATGACGGGGGCGAGGGGCGCCCCGGGGTCGCGCCCCCGGGGCGGGAATCGGAGGGTACCGGAGGCCATCCCGTTGACGCGGGATTCCCTGCCCCCCTACCTTCCGGCATCCGGCTTGTGAAATCGTTCACAAGCCCATCCGCCCGTCCGCCGCCATCCCGGTTCCGGTGCCCGCATTCCGCAAGGTCTCCCCGTCCACGGTTCGCCGTCTGTCCCTCTACCTCCGGGCCCTGGAAGCCATGGAGGCGGCAGGGGCAGCCGCCGTATCCAGCGGGGAGCTGGCCCAGGCCGCCGGGACCAGCGCGGCCCAGGTGCGGAAGGATCTCTCCTCCTTCGGGTCCTTCGGCACCCGGGGGTTGGGGTACCCCATCCCCCCGCTGGTCCGGGG
>JBJHCB010000312.1:0-3397 GCA_050485805.1 Gemmatimonadota bacterium
CCTGGGGGAGCTCCGGCGCCTCCTCACCGTCTTCCGCTCCGGCGGGGTCATCGCCCGGGCCAACGCCCTCTTCCAGGAGGGGAACCGGGAGGAGGGACTCGCCCTGGTGCTGGAGCTCCGGGACCGCATCCCAGAAAAGGACAACGTCTGGATCGCCCTGGCGGGGATGTACCTCCGGATGGACCGGAGGGGGGACGCGCTGGAGGCCCTGGCCCGCGCCGTGGAGACCAACCCGGCGAACCGCCGTCAGCTCCCCCGGAGCGACGCCTTCCGGGCCCTCCACGACGACCCCGAGTTCCGTCGCATCACGGGCGACGGGCCATGAGCTCGATCTCGATGCGGGCCCCCATGGGAAGGCTGGCCACCCCGATGGTGGTCCGGGCCGGATAGGGCTTCTCGAAGCGAGTGGCGTAGGCCTCGTTCATGGCGGCGAAGTCGTCCATGTCCACCAGGTAGACGTTCACCTTCACCACGTCGGCGGGAGTGAGTCCCGCCTCGGCCAGGACGGAGAAGAGGTTGTCGAAGCACTGGTGGGCCTGGTCGCCCACCCCCCCTTCCCGGAGCCGGCCGGTGGCCGGATCCCGGGGCGTCTGCCCCGAGCAGAAGATGTAGCGGCCGTCGTCGATGCCGTGGGAGTAGGGGCCCACCGACGAGGCGCTGGGGCTGGTGATGGGGGTTCGGCTCATGGGGCCTCCGGCCGGTTGGGGGGGAGTCGGTTTCGCGGCGGGAGAGGATAGTCGCCGCGACGGACCCCGTCGAGTGGGGGAGCGTCATCCGGCGCGGGGACCGGTCGGAGGGCGGCCTCCTCAGCCTCCCATCCCCGCGCCTGCCCCGGTCTTCGCACCTGGCGGGAGGTAGCCCCGTGCCAGCGCCTGGAAGGTCGCCACCTCCTCCTCCACCCACCCCTCGTCCCGACCCAGCTCCCCGGCCATGATCCGGGTCACCTGTGGAGCCACGGCCAGGGCCGCCCGGGCATTCAGTTGGAGGACCCGGGTGCGCCGGGCCAGGACGTCGTCCACCGTCCGGGCCATCTCGTTCCGAACCGCCCACACCACCTGGGCCGGGTGGATGGAGACGGCCTCGTGGAGCGATCCCTGGAGTTCGGGCCGGGACCGCATGAGGGCTCGGAGGGCCGGGGCGTCGGCCCCGTAGAAGGCCAGCTCCCCGAAGCCGTCGGCATGCCGGTGGTACCCATGGATGTTCAGGGTGCGGGTGATGCAGGGACGCTCCTCCAGCCGCCCCAGGGTGATGGCGTGACCGATGCAGTCCTCCGCCATCTTCCGGTACGTGGTCCACTTCCCCCCGAAGATGGAGAGGAGGCCCGCCTGGTTGATGTGGATGGTGTGATCCCGGGAGAGGGAGGCGGTGCCCACCCCCTCGTCGGCCCGGACCAGGGGGCGGATCCCGGCCAAGACACTGAGCACGTCGTCCCGGGTGGGGGCCTTGTGGAGGTACTGGGCCGCCGTCTCCAGGATGAATTCGATCTCGTGCTCCAGGGGGACCGGCTCCAGCGAGGCTTCCGGAATGGGGGTGTCCGTGGTCCCCAGCACCGCGTGCCGGTGCCAGGGAATGGCGAAGAGGACCCGTCCGTCGCTGGTCCGGGGCACCATGATGGCCGTATCCCCCGGCAGGAAGCTCCGGTCCAGCACCACATGGACCCCCTGGCTGGGAGCGATCATGGGGGGGGCGTCGGGGTCGGACATGCGGAGGACGGCGTCGGTGAAGGCGCCGGTGGCGTTGATCACCACCCGGGCCCGCACCTCCCGCTCCCGCCCGCCCTCCAGATCCCGGATCACCGCCCCCTCCACGAACCCTCCCTCGTCCAGGACCAGGTCCACGCACGGGGCGTAATTCAGGGCCGTGGCCCCCTGTCGCACCGCTGTCTGCACCAGGTTCAGGAGGAGACGGGCATCGTCGAACTGTCCGTCGTGATAGAGGACCCCCCCCCGGAGTCCCTCCTCCTCCACGGTGGGGATCCGGGACCGGACCTCCTGCGAGGAAAGAAGGCGCGACCTCTTGAACCCGTACTGCCGGGCCAGCATGTCATAGACCTTCATGCCGATCCCGTAGAAGGGCGCCTCCCACCAGTCGTAGTTGGGGACCACGAAGGCCAGATCGCGGACCAGGTGCGGCGCGTTCTTCAGCAGGATCCCCCGCTCCTTCAGGGCCTCCATCACCAGGGAGATGTTCCCCTGCTGCAGGTACCGGACACCTCCGTGGATGAGCTTCGTGGAGCGGGACGAGGTCCCCTTCCCGAAGTCGCTCTGCTCCACCAGGAGGGTCCGATACCCCCGGGAGGCGGCGTCCACCGCCGCTCCCACCCCGGTGGCACCCCCGCCGATGATGAGGATGTCCCACGGCTCCTCCCCCCCCTGGAAGACCTGCTCCACCGCCTCTTCCCTGTTCAGCACCCGTCTCCTCCTTCCCGGTCCCACGTTCGCCCGCCATCCGTCGCTCCCCCGGGGTCCGGCGGGGAGGTGACCCGGAGTACGGTTGCCGCCCCGGATGGGTCCCGCAACATTCCGGGCCGCAGGTGGGGAGGCGCGCGCCTTCCGCTGGCCCGGGCGCGCGCCTTCCCCTGGGCCCGGTCCCGCCCCCCCGCTCGACCCGGCGGGACGCGTCCCCCTCCCCCCCTCCCGGAGACCCCATCCGATGCCCGACTCCCGGCCCGACTTCCAGCCCTTCCACCTCGAGCACTACCAGTCCCGGTTCGAGCACTCCGTGGAGATCAACCTGGCGGACAGTTCGGTGAAGTGCCTGGACGTGGGATCCTGGCTGGAGGCGGATGAACGGGAAGCCCTCCTGGCCTCGGGGCTCTTCTATCCCCAGGTGAACGGGCTCCTCGGCCTCCGGGAGCGGATTGCCGCGCTCTACCCCGCCACCTCCCCCGACGAGGTGCTGGTGACGGTGGGGGCGGCCCAGGCGAATCTCCTGGTGGCCTCCACCCTCCTGTCTCCCGGGGACGAGATCGTGGTCCTCACCCCGGGCTACCGGCAGATCCCCGGCCTCGCGGCCAACCTGGGGTGCCGGGTCCGGGAGGTGGCGACCGATCCGGACCGGGACTGGGCGGTGGACTGGGACGCCTTCGATGCCGCCGTCACCGAGGGGGTCCGCCTGGTGGCGGTGGTGAACCCCGACAACCCCACCGGCCGGATCCTCCGCCGGGACGAGATGGCCCGGATCGTGGCGGCGTGCCAGCGCACCGGCGCCTGGCTCCATGCCGACGAGGTCTACCACGGCACCGAGCTGGACGGGAGCGAGACCCCCTCCTTCCGGGGAATGTATGACCGCCTGGTGCTCACCAACTCCCTCTCCAAGGCCTACGGCCTGGCCGGGCTCCGCATCGGGTGGGCCGTGGCCTCGCCGGAGACCACCCAGGAGCTCTGGCGTCGCCACG
>JBJHCB010000313.1:0-3382 GCA_050485805.1 Gemmatimonadota bacterium
TCCCAGTTCACCACGTTCCAGAAGGCCGCCAGGTAGTCGGGACGCCGGTTCTGGTACTTGAGGTAGTAGGCGTGCTCCCACACGTCCACGCCCAGGATGGGTGTGGACCCCTCCATGAGGGGAGAGTCCTGGTTCGGGGTCGAGGTGACCCGCAAGCGACCGTAGGGGTCCACCGCCAGCCACCCCCAACCGGATCCGAAGCGACCGGCCGCGGCGCCGCTCACCTGTTCCTTCAGGGCGTCGAAGGATCCGAAGGCCTGGTCGATGGCCGAACCCAGCTCGCCCCCCGGCGTCGAGGCTCCTCCGGGCTTGAGGATCTCCCAGAAGAGGGCGTGATTGTGAAAGCCGCCTCCGTTGTTCCGGACGGCTCCACGGAGGCTGTCCGGGAGGGCGGGAAGGCCGCGGAGGAGCTGCTCCGCGGAGTACCCCTGGAAATCCGGATGGCTTTCCAGCGCGCTGTTCAGGTTCTTTGTATACCCGGCGTGGTGCTTGGAGTGGTGGATCTCCATGGTGCGGGCGTCGATGTGGGGCTCCAGGGCGTCGTAGGCGTAGCCCAGGTCGGGGAGCTCGTGGGGAAAGGCCATGGGGTCTCTCCTGTCCTCGTGGAAGGAAAAGGGAATGGGAACATCCCGGGATCTCCGGCTCGTTCATCTGGCTTCCAGGAGACCCCCCACGCTCCCCGCCGTTCCATCGGAAGGGAGCCGGGACGGGACGGCGCCGGCGCCGGGGAGGGTCGGGTGGTGAGCCCGGAGGAGGAGGGCCGGGACGGGGGGACGTGGGCCTTGCCGCCTCGCCGCATCCTCCTCGTGGACTGCGACGCCTTCTTCGTCCAGGTGGCCCGGCTCCAGGACCCGGAGGGCGCAGGGCGCACGCCGCTCCTCCTGGTGGGAGGGTCCGCCGAAGGCCGGGGCGTGGTCACCTCGGCCTCCTATGCCTGCCGCCCCTTCGGCGTCCGATCCGGTATGCCCATGGGGGAAGCCCTTCGCCTGTGCCCAGAGGCCCGGGTGGTCCCGGTGCCCCGGCGCGCCTGCGTGGAGCGGAGCCGGGCCGTCCTGGGTACCCTGCGGGAACTGGCCCCGGTGGTGCAGGCCGCGTCCATCGACGAGTTCTACCTGGACCTGACGGGGATGGAGCGGCTCCTCCGGGACGAGCCCCTGGAGGCCTCCGGGGAGCGGATCCGGACCAGGGTGCGGGAGAGGACCGGGATCTCCGTCTCGGTGGGCGGGGGGACGAACCGGCTGGTGGCGAAGCTGGCGGCGGGCCGGGCGTAGCCGGCCGGGGTCCGGGTCATCCCCCCCGGCGACGAAGGTGCCTTCCTCGAGGGGTTCCGTCTGGCCGACCTTCCCGGCGTGGGTCCCTCCCTCCTGGAGGGGCTGGCCCGCCGGGGGCTCCGGGAGGTCCGCGACGTGGTGGAGGCGGAGGAGGAGTGGCTCGTCCGGTGGTTCGGGCAGGGGCGGGGTCACTGGCTCCACGAGCGGTGCCGGGGGATCGACCCCTCGCCCGTGGTATCCGAGGAGGAACGGAAGTCCGTTTCCTCGGAACGGACCTTTCCCCGGGACGTCCCCGTGGGCCCGGAGGGGGACGCGGTCCTGGAGCGTCACCTCCTCCAGCTCGCCCTCTCCGTGGGGGAGGGCCTCCGGAGCCGGGGACTCCGGGCCCGGACCGTCACGGTGAAGCTCCGGGACGCGGATTTCACCACCCGACAGGGCTCCCGGACCCTCCCCCACCCCCTGGAGTCGGACCGGCTCCTCTACGAGACGGCCCGGGAGCTACTGGGCGAGCTCCGGCGGAAGCGGAAGGCCGACGCCCGGCTCCTGGGGGTGGGGGTGTCGAACCTGTCGGAGGATGCGCTTCCACGGCAGCTTTCCCTGCTGGAGGAGGAGGACGCCCGGGAGGAGACGGAGCGGGACCGCACCCTCTCCCGCCTGGGGGACGAGCTCCGGGCGCGCTTCGGCCGGGAGGCCCTCCTCCCCGGGCGCATCCTGGAGGAGCCCCGGCGCCGGGATCCGGGGAGGAGCGGGACGGGGCAGAGGGAGCCGGGGCGAAGGGAGCCGGGGCGAAGGGAGCCCGGGCGAAGGGAGCTTGGGAAGAACCCCGGGAACCAGGGGAGAGCGGACGGACCCACGGACGGCGGCAGCCGGGAGGACCCATGACGGAGCGCACGCGTGAGTGAGGAGCGAGGGTCGGACGGCGTCCTCCTCCCCGGGGACCGCACCCCCCACCCCCTCCTGGTGGGGATGGTCCACCTCCTCCCCCTTCCCGGGGCGCCCCGCTGGGCGGGGTCCATGGAACGGGTCCTGGACCGGGCCCGCCGGGATGCCGAGGCCCTGGCGGAGGGGGGCGCCGACGCCGTCCTGGTGGAGAACTTCGGGGACCTCCCCTTCCATCCGGGCCCCGTGCCGCCGGAGACGGTGGCGGCCCTCGCCCTGTCGGTGCTCCGGGTCCGGGAGACGGTGGGGGCCGGATTCCCGGTGGGGCTGAACGTCCTGCGCAACGACGCCCGTGCGGGGGTGGGGATCGCCGCCGCATCCGGAGCCTCCTTCCTGAGGGTGAACGTCCACACCGGAAGCATGTTCACCGACCAGGGCCTCCTGGAGGGGCGGGCCCACGAGACCCTTCGGGAGCGGACGCGCCTGGCCCCGGAACTCCGCATCGTGGCCGACGTCCACGTGAAGCACGCCTCTCCCCCTGCCGGGTCCTCCCTGGAGGAGGCCGCCCGGGACGCCGCCCACCGGGGACTGGCGGACGTGCTGGTGGTCTCGGGGAGCGGGACCGGGCAGCCCACCGACCCGGAGCGGGTCCGGAGGGTGGCGGCCGCCGCCCCGGAGACACCGGTGTGGGTGGGGAGCGGCGTGGCCCCGGGGCACGCGGCCGCCCTCGTGGCTGCGGGGGCCCGGGGCGTCATCGTGGGGACCGCCCTCCACCGGGAGGGCGTGGCCGGCGGGGGGATCGACCCCCTCCGGGTCCGGGAGCTGGCGGCGGCCCTCCGTCAGCCCGGGAGGTAGGGAGACCCCAGGGAAGCGGACGGGGACGCGGACGGGGACGGAGCCCCGGGACGGGGGTGGGGGTGGGCAGGGGGGCAGCCCCGGGCAGGGGCCGCCCCTCCCGCAGGCCCCCCGCCCCTCACCTCCGTCCCTTCCGCTCCGCCACCACCCGCCGGTGGACCTCGGCGTTCTCGACCCAGGGCCGGCGCTTGAAGTACGAGTCGGTGATCTCCTTCACCTTCGGGGTGAGGACCACCACGGCGATGAGGTTGGGGATGATGACGAGCCCCAGGAAGATGTCCCCCAGGGTCCACGCCACCGCCAGGGGGACCACCGCCCCCACGAAGTGCATCCCCACGAAGATGAGCTTGTAGGGGAGCACCGCCTTCTCCCCGAAG
>JBJHCB010000314.1:0-3382 GCA_050485805.1 Gemmatimonadota bacterium
CGACTGGTTCTTCACCATGACCCGCGCCTTTCCGTCCTGGGGGCGGAGGCGGTCGGTAATGTCCAGCTTCCCCAGGATCTTGATCCGGGAGATGATCCGGTTCATGGCGGTCATGGGGACCTCCATGTGGGAGCGCATGACGCCGTCCACCCGGATCCGCACCTTCCCCTTCCCGCGTCCGGGCTCGATGTGGATGTCGGAGGCGCCGGCCTCGATGGCCTCGCGAATGATCAGGTTCGCCGCCTGGATCACCGGCCCCGACTCGGCATCCTCCTCGGTCACCGACTCGGGACCCTTCTCCTCCATGACCTGCACATCGTCATCGGGACGGGCCGTTCCGCCCCGGGCCAGGTCCCCCAGGAGGGATTCCAGGGCGCTGTCTCCGGCGAAGCCCCCGTCGAGTGCCGTGCGGATCTCGTTGGGCGCGGCCACCTGGAAGACCACGGTGCGCCCCGAGGCGAAGGCCAGGGAACGCTCCGCATCCAGGTCGGTGGGATCGCAGGTGGCCACCGTGAGCTGGCGATCGGTGAGGGAGAGGGGGAAGACGTGGAACTTCCGCGCCACCGCCTCGGGAATCACCTCCACCGCGTCGGGATCGGCGGCCGCCAGGTCGGCCATTTCGAGGCGGAAGTGGCTCGCCACGATGCGCGCCAGCTCCCGGTCGTTGATCCCCAGCGCCTGCACCGTCGGAGCCCAGGCCTCCCGAACCGGGGTGGACGGCGCCACCCCCGGACGGTCGCCCACGGCCACGCCGGCCCGCTCCGCTACCCGGAAAAGCCAATGGGCCGAACTCAACTTCCACTCCTCGATCGCAGCGTCACGCCGGCTTCCCCCGTGGTCCTGGTTCTGGTTGGGTTCGTGTAGATGAACGGATCTTCATTCGCGCCCGCGAGAGGCCCCCCTTCCCTTCCGGGAGCCTCCCTTCCCGGTGGGCGCCAAAGCTAACGGGGGCCGCCCGGGCCCGGGAAGGAGCCCGGACCCGCGTCCCCCTCCCTCCGCCTCCTCAGCGAACCATGAGATGGCGCGCCGCCTCCCGCCCCAGGGGCGTCAGGTGGAGCCGCCCGTCGTCCTCACGCCTCAGGAGGCCCTCCCGCTCGGCGTGGCGAGCCACCCGGAGTGCAAACTCCGGCGACCACCGGAGGTGCTCCGGCAGGTGTCCAAGCCGGTTCTCCTCCGGCGCGCGCGGGGTCCCTTCGTGGTTCAGAAGATGGATGCTCAGGAGGAGCCCGGCAAACTCCACCGCCTGTCGCCGCCGCTGCAGGAGTTGGGCCACGACGCCCCGTTCCGGTGCAAGAAGGAGGGCCAGGGCGAAGAATCCGCCGGCGGCAACCGCCATGCATCCCGAAATGGAGGCATCGAGCGCCACCGCCGCGTGAAAGCCCGCGAGGGCAGAGAGGGCGGCGATCCCAGCCGAAAGGGCGAGGAGGACCGGGAGCCGGTGGGTCAGGAGCCTGGCGGCGGCCGGGGGTGCGATCATGAGGGCCACCACCAGGATGGATCCCACGGCGTCGAAGGCCCCCACCGCGGTCAGCGAGACCATGGTCATGAAGGCATACTGCACGAGGGCCGGGTGAAACCCGAGGGCGGCGGAAAGCCCCGCATCGAAGGTGGAGAGCTTCAGTTCCTTGTAGAGGAAGGCCAGGAAGAGGAGGTTCCCCAGGAGGATCCCGAGCATGACCCAGAGGCTCTTCGGTCCCAGGTCCACCCCCCCCACCACCAGGCGTCGGAAGGGAGCGAAGGCGATCTCGCCCAGGAGGACCGCATCCACGTCCAGGTGCACGTGGGTGGCGTGGCGGGCAATGAGGAGGACGGCCACCGAGAAGAGGGCGGGAAAGACCAGGGCGATGGCGGCATCTTCCTTCACCCGGCGGGTGGCATGAAGCGCTTCCACCAGCGCCACCGTGACCACCCCCATGGCGGCGGCGGCCAGGATGAGGACCGGGGAGGCCAGGTCCCGGACCCAGAAGAAGGCCAGGACGATCCCCAGGAGGATCGAGTGGGAAATGGCGTCGGAGAGGAGGGCCATCCGGCGGAGCACCAGGAAGCACCCCGGGAGGGCGCAGGCCACGGCCACCACCACGGCCAGGAGCTGGACCTCCAGGTCAATGGGGGTCATGGCGCCCCTCCCCCGCCGGGGGGCGCGGAGAGGAGGTCGTGGGCCCGCGCCTTCCCCGCCTCGGTGATGGCCCACTCCCCCCTCCCCGTGGCGGCGGCCCACCCCCGCCCCTCCAGCGACCTGAGGCTCGCCACGACCCCCCGGTCCCGTCCCGCCATGGCCCGGAGCGTCGCCACCGGGTGCGGGTGTCCCCGCCCCTGGTGCTGTTCCGCCAGGGCGAAGAGGTCCAGGAGGACCGCCTCGGCCCGGATCCGCCGCCGGACCCGCAGGACCCGGATCCCCTCGGCCACGAGCCCCCGCCGCGGTGCGGCCAGGAGGGAGAAGCCCACGAAGACGCTGGCCACCAGGACAATGGTGGGGCCGGTGGGAATCCCCCGGGCGGTGGCAGAGATCGCCGCACCGGTGACCCCGGCCCCGGCCCCCAGGAGGGCGGCCAGGAGGACCATGGTCCTGAGGGAGTCCGTCCACTGCCTCGCCGCCGCAGCCGGGGCCACCACCAGCGCACTCATGAGGATCACACCCACCATCTGGAGTCCCAGGACGATGGAGACCACCAGGAGCCCGGTGAGGAGGAGGTCCAGCCGCCGCACCGGGAGCCCCAGGGCGGTGGCGTACCCGGGGTCGAAGGCCAGGAGCTTGAACTCCTTCCAGAAGAGGAGGGTGAGGAGCGCCACCACGCTCCCTGCCCCGGCCACCAGGGCCACGTCGGCAGGGAGCACGGTGGCCGCCTGGCCGAAGAGAAAGGTGTCGAGCCCGGCCTGACGGGCATCGGGCCTCCCCTGCACCCAGGTGAGGAGAACCATCCCGGCTCCGAAGAAGACGGAGAGGACGATCCCGAGGGCCGTGTCCTCGGGAAGCCGCCCCCCGCGCACGATGGCCATGACCGCCAGCGTCCCGATCCACCCGGCCAGCGCCGCTCCCAGGACCAGGACCGGGGTGGCGCGCATCCCCGTCAGGGCAAAGGCCAGGACGATCCCCGGGAGAGCCGCATGGGAAATGGCATCCCCCAGGAGGCTCTGGCGGCGAAGCACTGCGAAGCACCCCAGCCCTCCGGCGAGCGCCCCGAGAACGGCGGCCCCCAGGGCCACGGTCCGGAGGGTGAAGTCGAAGACGAGGGCGTGAAGGAGGTCCCCGGGACTCACCCGCCCTCCTCCTCGACCGGGAGACGCCCCTCCGGAAGGCGCCCCCGCCCATCCTCCCCCACGGGGGCGGCCGGGACGACCGGGGCGACCGGGGTCGCCGGGACCGCGGGGTGGAGGAACGGGA
>JBJHCB010000315.1:0-3358 GCA_050485805.1 Gemmatimonadota bacterium
TGGGTCCGATCCCCGGAAGCATCCCCACCACCGTCCCCACCATCACCCCCCCCAGGGCGAACCCCAGGTTCAGGGGCTGCAGCGCCACGCCGAACCCCTGGATCAGGTGTCCGAAGGACTCCATCACCCCTCTCCCGCCAGGAAGAGGCTTCCCAGGGGCAGGGGCATCCCCAGGGCGTGGACGAAGAGGAGGTAGAGTCCCCCGGCGAAGGCGAAGGCCGCCAACGTACTCCGGAGGGGCGGTCCGCCGAAGAGGAGGGAGAGGGCGGTGATCACCACCCCGGTGGTGAGGATGAACCCCGTGGTGCCCAGGAGGAGGGGATGGGCCAGGAGGAGCCCCGTGGCCGCCGCCAGTCGGAGGGCCAGGTGGGCCTCGGGCCAGCGGGGCTCGGCCCCCGGGCGGAGGAGGAAGGGGAGGGCCGCCCCCGCCAGGAGGGCCGCGGCGAAGAGGGGGAGGGCCCGGGGTCCCACCGGGTCGGCGGGAAAGCCCACCACGAACCCCCGGGAGGCCAGGGCCACCGCCCCTGCCAGCAGGAGGAGCGCCGTCCCGGCCAGCCGGTCCGTCATGGGATGAGCCCCAGCCGCCGGGAGAGAGCCCTCAGCTCCGCCACCTGCTCCCGGACGAAGGCCTCGAAGGGCTCGCCGGCCAGGAAGTAGGCGTCCAGCCGCGCCTGGGCCCGGACCACGGCCCACTCCTCCGAGTGGGCCAACTCGTCCAGCGCCCCCACCCACCGATGGTAGGTGCTGTCGGGGATCCCCGCCGGGGCGTAGAAGCCCCGCCAGGTCATCCACTCCACCGGGTATCCCAGCTCCCGGGAGGTGGGCACGCCGGAGAAGACGCCGTCCAGGCGCTCCTCCGCCAGCACGGTGAGGACGCGGATGTTCCCTGCTTCCAGCTGGCTCTGTCCCTGGGTCACATCCCCGGAGAAGACGTTCACGAACCCCCCCAGGAGGGCGGTCATGGCCTCGCCGCCCCCGTCGAAGGGGACGTAGCGGACCCGCAGGGGGTCGATCCCGGCCCGGTCGGCCAGGAGGAGGACCTTCATGTGATCCTGGCCCCCCACGGCGCTCCCCCCGCTCACCACGATGGAGGAGGGGTCCCGACGCCACTGCTCCAGGAGCTCCTCCAGGTCGGCCCATGGGGCCCCCGGCTGCACGGCCAGGATCCCGTAGTCGGTGGCCACCGCCCCCACCCACCGGACCTCCTCCTCGGTGAGGTGGGCGAACTGCCCCTGGGCCAGGCGGAGGAGGGTGGCGGGGCTCGCCGCCACCAGGACGTTCCCATCGCCCTGGCGCTGACTCACCGTGTGGGCGTAGGCGATGCCGCCTCCTGCCCCGGGAAGGTTGGTGACCCGCATGATCCCGGGGGGGAGGCCCAACTCCCCCAGGGCCCGGGCCGCGGTGCGGCAGGTGAGGTCCCACCCCCCGCCGGGGTTGGCGGGGGCGATGCACTCCCATCCCCTGGCGGTGTCGGGGGGCTGGCATCCGGCCACGGCCAGCCACGCCAGAACCGCCCAGAGGAGGGGGACCGGATGCCCCCGGCGCCTGGAGCTCGCCCCCGGCCGCCGCCCCACCACCTCCCCCGAGGGTGCGGGGCCTTCGCCCTCCCCCCAGAGGGCGCGCCCTTCACCCTCCCCGGCGGGCACGGTCTCCATCCGCCTTATCCGATCCCGGCTCCCTGGCGGGGGTCAGGGCCTCAGGAGGAGGGGCGAGGCGTCGGGAAGCTCCCGGAGGCGGTGGACGGGGAGATATCCGCCCACCCGTTTCTCGGCGGCGAACTCGCCGGTGCTGGCGAAGGAGTCGATGTCCTCCGGCTCCAGGAGGGAGAAGGCCAGGGCGGCCATGGGCTGGCTCGCCCGGACCAGGTAGGCGCCCCGGCGGAGCTCCACCTCCCGCTCCACAGGCGTCGTCCACACGGCCCGCTCGTAGTACCCCTCCTCGGTGGAGGAGGCCACCTGGACCGAGTCCACCCGGAAGGTCTCCACCGTCATCCGGATGGGGTCGGAGATGCGCTCCACCTGCAGGCCGTGGCGGAGGAGCTGCTCGGCCAGGTCTCCCCGGTGGGGTTCGATGAGGTACCCCACCGGACGGACCCGGGAGAGGGTGGAGACGGCGCTGTCGGAAAAGGGGACGTGGAGCTCCAGGATCTCCCCGGTGGGCTCGAATCCCGGTCCGTCGGTCCGGCGCCGCATCTCCGGCATCCGGTAGTCCACGGTCCCGGAGGAGACCCACTCGGTGCGGATCACGATGGAATCCGCGGGATCCCACCGGCTCCCCGTGCGGAGCATCTCCTCCCGGCCCTCGGCGATCCCTCCCAGGACCTCGGCGGCGTTCTCCGCGGCATAGCGGGCCACCGCCTCCATCCCCAGATGCTGCCAGCGGACCCGGGGCTCGATGTCCACCCTTGGGTCGTCGGCCCGGCGGCTCTCGAAGAGGAGGCTGATCCCCCCCCGCACGCCCCCGTAGGTCCGGAGGATCCGGATCCCGTATCCCGCAGCCAGGATGCCCACCTCGGGGACCGTGGTGGGGTCCGAGGGCTGGAGGTGGTAGGGGAAGTAGGAATAGCCGGCGCCCTCGATGGCATTCCGGACCGCGTCGGTGGCGGGACCCGCAGAGAGGCCGCGGGGGACCGAAGGGGCGTTCAGGTTGCTGGGGTGCAGGGCGTAGAAGTCGTAGATGCGGGGGCCGGTGAGCTCGTGGGCGTCCACGGTGATGTGGGGGCGCCAGGGGTTCAGGACCTGCTCCACGACGGCTCTGGACTCGGGGTTCACGAGCCGCGAGTAGTCCCGGTTCACGTTGTAGCCGGCGGGGTTCGCCCGGGTCCCGTCCCGGGTGGCCTCATGGGCGTCGGGGTTGATCTGGGGGACGAAGACGAAGACCACGTCATCCAGCAGGTCCTGGGCGTCCCCGAAGGCCAGCTCCCGGGCGAAGACCATGAGCCCCTCCTTCCCGGCGTGCTCATTCCCGTGGACCTGGGCCCCGATGAAGTAGATGGGCTTCCCCGAGGCGTGGGCCTCCCAGGGCTCCGCCACGGCCGGGCGGGAGAGGGTGAGCATGAGGATGGGCCGACCCTCCCGGCTCTCGCCGATCTCGCTCAAGCGGGCGTCGGGGGAGAGGCGGGCCAGCTCCCGGTAGAAGCGTACCACCTCGTCGTGGGGGGTGAGATCCGTCCACCCGGATCGCTCCGCGTAGGTGCGGAGCCCCTCGGGGATCCCCTGGCGGGCCTCCAGGGCCGGAGCGGAGAGGAGAAAGGCGAACAGGAATCCCAGGGCGAGACGGGCCATGGCGGGGTACCCTCGCGCGTGAGGTGTGGGCGTGAAGTGGAACGGAATCATCCGTGGAGCGGAATGTCCAGTGC
>JBJHCB010000316.1:0-3351 GCA_050485805.1 Gemmatimonadota bacterium
GTGGTGGTGCGGGAGGCCATGGGGAAGGGCCCGGGGCTCCGCCGTCACATCCCCCCCCTCCTCCTCCTCCTGGCGTGGACGGTGGGGATCCTGGCCCTGGCCCGCCCGGCGGCGCAGGTGACCCTCCCCTCCCACCAGAACACGGTGATCCTGGCCATGGACGTGTCGGGGAGCATGCGGGCCGCCGACGTGGCGCCGGACCGGATCACGGCCTCCCAGGTCTCGGCCACGGAGTTCGTCCAGGCCCAGCCCGCCCAGACCCGGGTGGGTGTGGTGGCCTTCGCCGGGACCGCCATGCTGGTGCAGTCCCCCACCCAGGACCGGGACGCGGTGGTCGGTGCCATCGAGCGCTTCCAGCTCCAGCGGGGGACGAACCTGGGCGGGGCGCTCCTGACCTCGCTCCAGACCCTCTTCCCCGAGGCCGACTTCGACCTGGGACCCCGCTTCCGGAGCGTGAGCCGCTGGGGGCAACCCATCGGAGATCCCCCCCCGGTGGAGCCGGAGGAAGGGTTCAGCCCGGTGGAGCCCGGGAGCCATCCCACGGCGGCCATCGTCCTCCTCACCGATGGGCAGGCCACCACCGGGCCCGATCCCGTGGAGGTGGCGCGCCTGGCCGCGGACCGTGGGGTCCGGGTCTTCACCGTGGGATTCGGGTCCAGGGAGGGGGAGATCGTGGGCTTCGGAGGCCGGTCCATGCGGGTGCAGCTGGACGAGGAGACCCTTCGTCAGGTCTCGGAGATCACCCGGGGCCGGTACTTCCACGCGGCCTCCGGAGAGGACCTGTCCCAGGTCTACCGGGAGCTCAGCGCCCAGTTCGTCCTGGAGGAGGTGGAGATGGAGATCACGGCGGGGTTCGCCGGCTTCGCCGCCCTCCTCATGCTGGCGGGAGCCCTCCTCTCCATGGTCTGGTTCAACCGGGTGCTCTGACCCTGGCGCCGGTACCGGCGCCAGGTACTAGACCAGGAAGGACCGCGACACCGAGTCCCGGCAGCAGGGGGGCACCTCCCTTCGGAGGAGTTCCAGGGCGGTCCGGGCCTTCTCCAGGAAGTCCTCGGTGGCAGGCACCTCCACATATCCCGGGTGCCGGGACCACACCTCGCCGATGACCCCGTCAATGGACAGGGCCTCCTCCACCGACTCCGTCCGGAGCGGATTCCGGAAGTTGTAGCCGTTGGCATCGGTGGGGGTCCGCAGGTGGATCACCGAGGCGTAGCGATCCAACTCCCGGGCCTGGGTTGTTCCCACCGCCTCCCACAGGGTGTCGGGCCCGGGCCAGTAGGCCGCCCCGTCGGCGGTGCCCCGGTCGCACACCACGATGGCGGCGTTGTCGTCCTGCGTGGACTCCTCAAGCTGCCGCTGGACATGGAAGATGGCCCGTTGCACCGCCCGCCGCTTCGCCGGGAGGTCGTCCCGGGGAAACCCGCCCCCGAAGAGGAGGCCTGCGGCTTCCGGCAGGATCGCCACGTGGCGGCAGAAGGCCAGGCGCATGAACTCCAGGATGGCGGTCTTTCCGGCACCCGGGCCACCGGTCACCACAACCCGCCGGGTCTGATGTCGTTCGGTGCAGGGACAGGCGTGCATGGCGGAAGGGCCCGGGGAGCAGGGAAGCGGACGGGGGGGAACAGTCTATCCCGTCCACTCCCGGACACACCACCCCCTTCTCCGGTCGGCGGCCGACCCCGCCCCACCCACCCCGGAACACCCGAGCCTCAGCGCATCCAGCCGTAGCCCCGGACCAGGATCCGGTCCCCCTGCCGCTCGGCTGAGATCCATACCCGACCCCCCTTTTCTCCCAGGCCGCGGGAGGGGGGCGAGAGGAGGAGCCAGCTCTCTCCGTCCTCGGCCAGATTGGATGGCCGATCCGCCATCTGGAAGATCCCCTCCACTCCCATCCGCGCCGGGCCTCCCTTCGGTCCCCTTGCCATGATGTTCCTCCTCGGTGATCCCACCACTTCCCCCGATCCACCGCACCCACCGCCCGACCGTGTCAGGCGCAACTCCCGAGCCACCGCCGGGCGAACGCCCCTGGGGCCATGGTCCCCCAGGTGGGAGTGCGCGTCCGGGCCAGCAGGACCGCGCAGAACCCGGTCGCTGCCCGGGCGTTCGGAGCGTCCCCGGAGAACCCCCGGAGAGCTGTCCAGACCTCCCCGCTCCCTGGCGACCTGCGTCAACTCCTGCGGAATGCCGGAGTCACGGGGGGGGATCCGGTGGGCCGCCCCCTTCGAGGACCCTCAGGGTCGTGGCCACCTGCCCCGCGTGACGGGCCGTGTGTTCCCCGGCGTGGTGGAGGAGCCCCCGGACCGACGACGGAAGCCGGTCCCGTCCCACGGTCCGGGGGTCGTCCAGGGTGGCCTCCGGTGTGTCCCGGAGCTGGGTCAGGGCCACCTCCACCGATCGCTCGAGGGCCTGTAGGAGATCCCCCACATCGCCGCCGGACTCCTCGTGCTCCACCCGCAGGGCCGCCCGCTGGTCGTCCGACAGGGGCTCGCCCCGGGCGTAGGTGAGGAGGCGCTCCAGGCTCCCGGCCATGTGCCGGAGATGGAATCCTATGCTCGCGGCTCCGCCTGGGCGCGCCCATAGCGTCTCGGGACCGAGGCCGGCCACCGCCCCCTCCAGCTCTTCCCTGGCCTGGATCAGGGCATGGGCCACGGGCTGGAGCGGCGTGGGGATCGCTGCCACGGGGCCGCGAAGCCAGGCCTCGGGAGCGGACTCCCGTGGGCCGGGTTCCGGCGGGCCAGCTCCCGGGGAACCGGGGCGGGGGGACAGGGGGCTCATGGAACGCTCCGGATCGGGGAGACGGTCCCCCGGAAGGGGGAGGAAGGCCAATCTGCCACCCTCTCCTTCCCGGTTCCACCCCTCCCATCCGACCCCTCCGTGCATGGTAACGGTTCGGTGCACCCCATTGCCTCCCCACCCCCTCCTCCTTAGCCTCCTGTCGCTCGGGATCCCCCCGGCATCCGGGGGAACGATCCGTATCGACGGGGCCCGCACGGGAGTGACACCCCTCTGTGAACCCGAATCCGCCGTTCGAGAAGCAGGAACCCGCGGCGCCGCTCCGCATCCTCCTGGTCCTCCTCCTCCTCTACGGTTTCCTCGTGGGGGTCAGCCTCCTGGAGGTGGGGATCGCCTCCCTGGGCCAGGGGTTCCAGACCGCCTTCATCCAGTCGGTGACGAACCCCATCTCCGGCGTGTTCGCCGGGATCCTCCTCACCGTCCTGGTGCAGTCCTCCTCCGTCTCCACCGCCACCATCGTGGGGCTGGTGGGAGGCGGGACCCTCCCGGTGGGGCTGGCCATCCCCATGATCATGGGGGCCAACATCGGCACCACGGTGACGAACACCCTGGCCTCCC
>JBJHCB010000317.1:0-3343 GCA_050485805.1 Gemmatimonadota bacterium
CGCCCGGCAGGTGGCCGCCCTGGAGCCCCTGGCGGCGGAGGGATGGGTGTACCCGGTGGACCCCACCGAGTGGTCGGCCTCGGTGGGGGGCACGGTGGCCACCAACGCCTCGGGGAGCCGGAGCTTTCACTTCGGCCCCACGGGGCGATGGGTACGGGCCCTCCGCCTGGTCCTCGCCGACGGGCGCCTGGTGGAGCTTCGCCGGGGGGAGGTCCGGGCCCGGGGAACGGAGATCCACTGGCCCGCCGGATTCGGTGACCGGGTCCTCCGGGTGCCTGAGCTCCGGCATCCCCGGGCCAGGTGCGTGGCGGGGTACGGCCTCGAAGCCGGGGGGGATCTCCTGGATCTCTTCATCGGGGCCGAGGGAACGCTGGGTGTGGTGGTGGAGGCGGAGCTGGCCCTTGCCCCCCTTCCTCCCCGCATCCTTTCCCTCTTCGCCTTCCTCCCGGAGGGGGCGGACGCCCTGGAGCTCGTGGCCCGGATCAAGGGGGGGCCCCACCTCTCCCCCCTGGCGATGGAATACCTGGACGAGGCGTGCCTGCGGCTCCTCCGGGAGGAGCGGGCCGCGGGGCGGGGAGAGTCCATCCCGGAGCTCCCGGACGGGGCCCGGGAGGCCCTCTACCTGGAGCTCCCCTTCGCCGACGACGACGCCATGGAGGCGGGGATCGAGGCCCTGGACAGCCTCCTGGCCTCGGTGGGCGCCTCCCTGGACGACACATGGGCAGGGGATGACGAAGGGGAGCGGGCCCGGATGCGTCATCTCCGCCACGCGGTGCCCGAGGCGGTGAACGCCCGGATCACCCGGAGGAAGCGGGAAGAGCCGGGCCTCCACAAGGTGGGCACCGACCTGGCGGTTCCCGACGAGACGGCGGCCGAGCTCCATCGCCTCTACCGGGAACGGCGGGAGGCCGCGGGGCTGGAGGCGGTCCTCTTCGGCCACGCCGCGGAGAACCACCTCCACCTGAACTTCCTCCCCCGCTCCCTGGAGGAGCTGGAACGGGCCAGGGCCGTGCATCTCGAGCTGGCCCGGGAGGCGGTGCGCCTTGGGGGCTCGGTGACCGCAGAGCACGGCATCGGTCGGATCAAGCGGGAGCTGGTGGAGATCCAGTACGGCCCCGAGGGGGTGGAGGAGCTCCGGCGGGTGAAATCCTTCCTGGATCCCCTGGGCATCCTGAACCCCGGCGTCCTCCTTCCCGATCCCGAAGCCGGGGGTGTGCTCCCCCAGCGTTCTCCCGCGTTGTAGCCGGGCCGCCGGCCCCGCTTCAGGCCGCCGGCCCCGCCCTGGGCTTCCCACCCCGCCTCAGGCTTCCCGGTCCTCCCCCGGGCGGCAGAGGACCGGGAGGACCCCCCTGAGGGCTCGGAGGCAGAGATCCAGCTCCGAGCGGGCCACGAACTCGTCGGGGCGGTGGGCCTGGTCGATGGAGCCGGGGCCGCAGACCACGGTGGAGATCCCCGCCTCCTGGAAGGTCCCTCCCTCGGTGGCGAAGGAAACCACCCCCGCTCCCCCGGGACGGACCCCCGGCAGGCCCCGGACCAGGGCCTCGGCGCGGCCGGGCTCCACCACTCCCACCCCCCCCGCCTCCCGCTCCATCCTCAACGGCGGGACCCGGGCCAGCGTCTCCGTGCCGATCTCCGCCTCGGGCGCAAACTCCCGGAGACCGGGAAGGACCTCCTCCCGGGCCAGGGCGTCCATGGCCTCCAGGACCTCCGATGGGTCCTCGTGGGGGAGGGACCGGTATTCCCAGACGAAGGCGCACTCCGCGGGGAGGATGTTCAGGGCGGTCCCCCCCTGGATGGTCCCCACCTGAACCGTCGTCCAGGGGGGCTCGAAGCCCTCCCCCCGGACCCCCTCGCCCCCCTCCCCCGCCTCCCCGTCGGCCCCCGCCTCCGCCCGGGAGCGCCGCTCCTCCCCCAGCCGCCGCAGCCCCTCCACCAGGCGGGCCGCACCGAAGACGGCCCCCGCCCCCCGGTGGGGCTGGCTGGAGTGGGCGGATCGCCCCACCACCCGGGTGCGGAAGGCATTCACCGACTTGTGGGCCCGCACCACCTGCATGGAGGTGGGCTCCCCCACCAGGGCCACGGCGGGGCGGGGGTGATGGGCCAGGAGGTCCTCCACCATGCGACCCACCCCCAGGCACCCCACCTCCTCGTCGTAGGAGAGGGCCAGGTGCAGGGGGCGACGGAGGGGAGCTGCGGCCACCTCGGGGACCAGCCCCAGGGCCACCGCCAGGAACCCCTTCATGTCCGCCGTCCCCCTCCCGAAGAGGAGCCCGTCCCGTTCCGTGAGGACCCAGGGGTCGGTGGACCACTCCTGCCCCTCCACCGGGACCACGTCGGTGTGCCCCGAGAGGACGATCCCCCCCGGACCCCGTGGACCGAACGAGACGAGGAGGTTGGCCTTCGTCCCTTCGTCGTTCCAGGTCCGGCGACACTCCGCCCCCCAGGCGCGGCAGTAGTCCTCCACCCAGTCCACCAGCGGGAGGTTCGAGTCCCGGGAGACGGTGGGAAAGGACACCAGGCGGGCGAGCATCTCCCGGGAGGTGAAGCGGGGAGGGGAGGGGGTCACGTCAGGAGCTCCTCGGGAGTGGAGGGCGGGGGGTCCACGAAGGCCTCCACGTGGTCCCGGGGCTGGGGCGGCGTCATCAGGGAAACCCCCACGAGCACGGGAAGGTGGACCAGGAGCCCCAGGATCCCCTCGTGAACATCCCAGGGGCGGAGTTCGGGAGTCAGGAAGAAGAAGAGGGTGGCGGCGGACCCCGCCACGAGCCCCGCCACCACCCCCGCCGTGGTGGCCCGGCGCCAGAAGAGGGCGGCCACCACCGGAGGGGCCAACTGCGCGATGATTCCGTACGAGGTGAGGAGGAGGACCACCAGGGACTGGTCCTCGTCCAGGGCGAAGACATAGGCCACGGCCCCCGCCAGCACCACCAGGACCCGCATGAGGGAGCGCTGCGTGGCCTCCGACAGGCGGAGGAAGGGGCGAACCCCATCCTCCACCACCACCGACGCCGAGGCGTGGAGGAGGGCATCTCCCGTGGACATGGAGGCGGAGAGGGCCCCGGCGCAGAAGAGCCCCACCACCAGGAGGGGGAGCTCCACATTCAGGATGAGGTGGGGAAGGATGGAATCGGGCTGGTCAAGCGCCTCCACGTGGAGGACCCCGGCGAAGCCGATGAGGAAGACCGGGACCAGGAAGAGTTGGAACGTGGGGAAGAGGACCACCGTGCGCTTCAGCGTTTCCTCGTCCCGGGCGGTGAAGGCCTTCATGAAGAGGTGGGGCCAGAGGGTGAGGCCGATGGCGCTCACCAGGATGGCGGAGGAGTAGCCGCCCCAGCTCCAGGGG
>JBJHCB010000318.1:0-3334 GCA_050485805.1 Gemmatimonadota bacterium
GGAGCGCGCTGGCCGCCTGCTGGACGAGTTCCCCAACGTCCACTTCGAGGTGGGAGCCGTCCTCTACGAGCTGGGCCGCCAACCCCGGGCCGCCCGGGAGTTCTTCCTCCGGTACCAGGACCGGATCCTCTTCGGGAAGGACAGCTTCCAGCCGGCGGAGTATCCCTATTTCTGGCGGGTCTTCGAGACCGACGACGAGTACTTCGACTACTACCGGGACTACCACGCCTTCTGGAAGCTCTACGGGATGGACCTCCCTGACGAGGTCCTCCGGAAGCTCTACTTCGAGAACGCCCTCCGCCTGATGCCGGGCCTCCCCCGGGAGGGGCTCGGGGGATAGGCTCCCACGGCAGGCGCTCGTGGCGCGGACATGAGCGGGGGTCGCCGTAACCCCTCCTCCGTCATCTGAAGCGCCCCACTACGTCATGAGACGGATGTGGCAGCTCCCGAGATCCGACCACCTTGGGGGGTACCCGCTCCCCCTCCCGGGGCGCACCGGTCCACGACCCCCTCCCACGGAGGCTCCCATGCCCCACCGGGCCCCATTCCCGCCCTTCCGCGGCACGTCCCTCGCGTCGCTCCTCCTTCTCCTGGCAGCCGGCTGTGGGGAGCTCCCCCTCCCCTCGGCGCCGGAGGACGCGGTGGGCGATGTGGCCGCACGGGGACCGGGGGGACGCCATGCTCCCCTCCCCTCCACCGTGGACCACCTCCTGGGCCTCCAGGTGGGTCCGATCGCCATCGCCCATCGGGGGATGGGGGCCAACCTCGGGGAGGACCCCACCCGCCCCATGGAGAATTCGCTGGCCGCCATCCGCGGCGGCTTCGAGGCCGGGGCCTCGGTGGTGGAGCTGGACCTCCAGATCACCGGGGACGGAGAGATCGTGGCCTGGCATGACGACTTCCTGGAGGACTTCACCTGCCTGAACACCCTCTCCCGGAGGGAGCTGGAGCGTCGGGCACCCCACATCCCCTCCCTGCAGGCCGTCCTGCAGACCGCCCTCCGGTACAACCGGGCGAGCCCGGGGCGGCTCTCCGGACTGCTGACCGTGGACCTAAAGCCCCCGTCGCCCCTCTGCGACCCCGGGGACCGGAACGAAGCGGCCATTGTGGAAGCGGTGGTCCGCATCATCCGGCAGATGGGCGCCACCGACCTCGTCTATTTCAACTCCATGTCCCCGGTCATGCTCGCCCTGGCCCGGGAGCTGGCGCCGGAGATCCCCCGGCAACTCACCCTGCTCTTCCTCCAGCTCCTCTCCCCCGAGCAGGTGGAGGCCGCCCTCGGGCTCCCGGTGGTGGAGATCGAGAAGCCAACGGACTTCGGCCTCCGTTGGGCGGAGATCGGACCCATTCATCGGCTTCCCGGTTACGGTTCCCCCATGGAGGCCATCCAGACCGCCCATGCGGTGGGGGCCCGGATCATCAGCCTCGACCTCCTCCTCCTGGGCCACCTGGAGCAGACGGACCCGGGGAGCGGCGCGGCGCTGGTGCAAGGGGCGAAGTCCACCGGTCTCCGGGTCTTCTCCGGGGATGTGTCCACCGCATCGGAGTGGTGGCTCGGCGCGTCCCTGGGAGCCCGGGCCCTCTACGCCGACAATGTTCCCCTGGCCGTCTCCCTCCAGCCCGCCCTGCCGTAGGGCCCACAGCCTCCGACCGCGGACCCCATGCGTCCTGGCGGAAGCGCCCTCGGCGGCGGGTGTCACACGGCCGCCCTCCGGTTCGTTCCCCTGGGCGGAGACCGCTGGGCGGACCCCTCGAGGCGGACGCCCCACCGGACCACCTCCGGAGCCCGGACCCGAACCCCACCGACCATGTCCTTCCGCGCCATCCTGAGCCTCCTCCTCCTCCTCGCCCTTCCGGCGTGCGAACTCCCCTTCGGCCTGGGCGGATCCGACGGTCCGCCCCCGGAGATCACCGAGCTCCCCCGGAGCCTGACCACGACGGAGCTCCAGGTGCGGAACGCGAGCAATGCCTTCGGCTTCGACCTCCTCCGCGAGATCGTGGGGGAGGAGCCTGCAGCGAGTCACTTCATCTCTCCCCTCAGCGCTTCCATGGCCCTGGGGATGACGCTGAACGGCGCCGGGGGGACCACCTTCGACGCCATGCGAAGCACCCTCCGGTTCGGGAACCTGTCCCCCGGCGAGATCAACGACGCGTACCGGGGGCTCCTGGACCTCCTGGGCGACCTGGATCCGCGGGTCACCTTCCACATCGCCAACGCCGTCTGGCACACGGACCGCCTCACCCCCCTCCCTCCCTTCGTGGACGCGGTGCGGGGGAGCTTCGACGCCACCGTCTCGCCCATCGACTTCCTGGATCCCGGCGCGCCCCGGACCATCAACGCCTGGGTGCAGGAGAGGACCCGGAACCGCATCGACGGGATCGTCCCCGACCCCCTCCCCAACGCCGGGGACGTGGTCATGTACCTCCTGAACGCCATCTACTTCAACGGGGACTGGACCGAGCGCTTCGACCGCCGGGAGACCCGGACCGGGGACTTCCACCTGGCCGACGGATCCCGGGCCCCGGTCCGGTACATGGTCCGGACGGGGGGGGTCCGAGTGGGGGGATCGGCGGACTACCACGTGGTGGAGCTCCCCTACGGTGGGAAGGCCTTCGCCATGACCGTGGTGGTGCCCCGGGATCCCGCTGGCCTCCCGGACCTGATCCGGGAGCTGGACGAGGAGCGCTGGAACGGGCTGGTGGCCAGCCTGGGAGGGGAGGGTGGACGGGCCCGGATCCACCTCCCCCGGTTCACGCTGGAGTGGGAGCGCTCCCTGGTGGAGACCCTGGAGGCCCTGGGAATGGGAGAGGCCTTCACCCCGGGACAGGCCGACTTCTCCGGGCTCTTCGGAGAAGGGGGTCTGGTGCTTTCCGATGTCCGTCAGAAGACCTTCGTGCGGGTGGACGAAGAGGGGACGGAGGCCGCGGCCGTCACCTCGGTGGGGGTGGTGGCGGTCTCCGCCCCCCCGGAGATCCGGGTGGACCGCCCCTTCCTCTTCGCCCTTCGGGAACGGCTCTCGGGAACCATCCTCTTTCTCGGGGCCATCACCGAGGCCCCGGTGGACCCGGGGGCGTGAGGAGCCGGGCCATGCGCGCCGTTCCAGGGAGGTGGGTCCCGGTCTCCGTCCTGGCCTGGGCCCTCATGGGGTGCGACATCCTGGATCCGGTGGTTTGCACCGCCGAGGTCGTCCCCGGGATCGTGGTGACGGTCCGGGAAGCCGGGACGGGGGCTCCCCTGGCCGGCGAGGCCACGGGGACGGTGCGGGAGGGAGGCTTCGTGGGACCCCTTCTCCCCTACGAGGCCCTGGGCCCCGACCCCACCTCGAGCCTCGTC
>JBJHCB010000319.1:0-3333 GCA_050485805.1 Gemmatimonadota bacterium
GCCCAGGACGAGGTGCTCGCCCGACCGGACATCCAGGAACCCATCGAGGCCTTCGAGGAGGCCCACAGGGCTCGCATGCTGGAGATCGATCCCCGGGCCGAAGAGATCATGGAGCGCCTCGAGGAGATCTTCCAGGAGCTGGGGATGGGATGAGGCGCTCGGTGGCTGCCCCGGCGGTGCGCCGGGGTGGCCCGGCGCTTCGCCCCCGGGGCCCGGAAGCCCTCCTGGCGCCCTCCCGGCCGCGCCCCTACCCTCCGGTGCGCACCCGAACCCGGAAGACCTGACGGAACTGGTCCCCCCCGACCCGCCGCTGCACCGCGTCCACCAGGCGGAGCCAGGCGCGGCTCTGCATCTCCAGGGTGAGTCGGACCGTCTCCCGCTCCCGCACCTCGAAGGGGACCGACTCCTCCACGGTGAGGGTGCCGTCCGGCCCCAGGTCCACCCGCACGAGGCCGGTCACAGGCTCGCCGTTCACGTCCAGACCGCGGATCACCTGGGCGTGGACCCGGGCGAAGACGGTGCGCACGGCCTCGTACCGCCCCTCCGGAAGGGAGCGGCGGGCCACCTGGGCCACCTCCGGGTCCTGGAGGGAGAGGGTGAGCTGCTGGAACCCGTCGGTGAGCTCCTCCCAGTCCCCGGCGTCCCGGCGGGCGAAGCTCCGGACCCAGACCACGAGGAGGCCCTCGATGGCGTCTCCGTCGGAGGCGGCGGGCCGGACCGGGAAGGGGGCCAGGTCGGGTTCCGCGTCCGCCGGGAGCCCCGGGGACGCCGCCCATCGGGTCAGGGCCATCTCCGCCATCCCCTCCACCACGTCGGGGGTCAGGACCACCTCCACCTCTCCGAACCCACCCGAAGTGAGGTTTCCGCACCCCCCCACGAGGGCGAGAATCGAGAGCGTCGTCAGCCGGACCCATGGGGACCGGCCCCGGGCCACCCGGGCGCTTCGCTGGATCATGGTTCGTCTCCTTCCTCCTCCGTACGTCCTTCCGGGACCCCTGGCGGGGCCCGCCGGATTCCCAACCGCCGGAGGATCTCCTCCGCGAGTTGCCGGGCGTCCGCCGCAGCCTCCACCTCCCCTCCCGCCTCCCGGAGGCCGGCCAGGGCGTCCAGGGTGAGGGCCTCCTCGTAGGGGGGGAGCCGCCGCTCCCGGACCAGGGCGAGGGCCCGATCCAGGAACACGAAGGCCTCCGGCTCGCCGCGGACGTGGGCCACCTGCGCCAGGAGTCGATAGATCTCCGGCAGGCGCCTGAGGAAGCCGCTCCGCAGGGCCTCCGCCTCGGCCTCCCTCCCCATCTCCCCCGCCTCCAGGGTGCGGCCCTGGCGCAGGAGGGCCTCTCCCAGGTTCACCCGCACCGCCACCCGCCCCTCTCCCCCCCCCGCCGCCTCCAGCGCCGCCAGGGCCCTCCGGAAGCGGAGCTCGGCGGCCCGGGGGGCGCCCCGTGCCAGTTCCAGCTGGCCCCACCCGTTCTCCACCTCCACGGTGGCCGCCGGGTCCCCCTCCGTCGCCGCCTCCGCTGCGGCCCTCCGGTACCATTCCCCGGCCTCCCCGAAATCCCCCCGCTCCCGGTGGGTGATCCCCAGGTTCTGGAAGAGACGCCACCGCAGCCCCCGGTCCTCGTCCGGGACGAGGGAGAGACCCTGCCGGTACCAGTTCTCGGCTTCCGCCCACCGGCCCTGATCCACCGCCACATTCCCCCTCCCGGTGGCGGCGATGACGGCATCGGCCGGCCGCCCCAGGTCCAGGCTCCGCAGGTGGGCCTCCTCGTAGAGGGATCGGGCCGCCTCCAGGTCCCCCATCCCCCGAGCGCAGCGGCCCGCACGGCGGAGCGCCTCACCCGTCCTGGGACTCCCCCGGGACATCCCCTCCCGCACCGCGGACTCCGCCCAGTCACGCGCCTCCTCCATCGCTCCCTCCCCTTCCAGCGCCTGGGCCTCCTCCAGGAGCGCGTCCACCACCCCCTCTCCGTCCCCGGCGGCCGCCGCGGTGAGAACCGCCACCGCGGAGCGAAGCCTCCGTTCCGCCCGTTCCGTCTGGGCGCGGACCAGGTCGGTCACCACGCCGCCCAGGCCCTCCACCTCCACCAGGCGGGCCCCTGCCGTGCCCAGTTCCCCGCCGACGGTCCACCGTCGATCCGGATCGGGACGGGAGCTTCCCAGGAGGTGGTCGAAGAGGGGACGCAGACCCTCGGAGGCCGGGAGGAGCGCGAAGATCCCCTCCAGCCGGAGGGGGCTCCGGGGTGGGGTGGACTCGGTCATGCGACCAGGGAGAGGCAGGGAGTGTGCCCGAGGGAAAGGCGCGTTCCCCCAGCGTATTCGGCGATCCGGGACCCTGGGTCTGCACGGATCGTGTGCATCGGCCTCACGGGATCCCGTCCAACCGGGCCTCGGGATTCCGGGGGTCGATCCCGTACTCCCGGACCTTCGACGTCATGGTGTTCCGATGGACTCCCAGGATGGCCGCCGCCTCTCCCAGGTGCCCCGCCGTGTGCCGGAGGACGCGCCTCAGGTGGCGGTCCTCCACTTCCCGGAGGGAGAGGTGGGGGGGATAGCCCCCCTCCAGGGCGCCGCCTCCCGGGGCGAGACCCGGGGGACCCTCACCCCCTCCCAGGTCCACCGAGCGGATCACGCCGCCCCGTGCCAGGAGGGTGGCCCGGTCCAGGACGTTTCGGAGCTCCCGGACGTTCCCCGGCCACGCCCGCCTCTGGAGGGCGTCCACGGCGGGCCGGGAGAAGGCCCTGACCGGACGATCGTGCCACTCCCCGAAGAGGGCGGCGAAGTGGTCCGCCAGGGGGAGGAGGTCCTCCCGCCGGTCCCGGAGGGGGGGAAGATGGACCTGGACCACCGCCAGGCGATACAGGAGGTCCGCCCGGAAGCGACCCTCCTCCACCCGCTCCTCCAGGGAGCGGTTCGTGGCGGCCACCACCCGGACATCCACCCGGACGGTCTCCCCGCTCCCCAGTCGCTCGATCTCCCCCCCCTCCAGGGCCCGAAGGAGCTTGGCCTGGAGGACGGGTCCCGTCTCGCCCACCTCGTCCAGGAAGAGCGTCCCGCCGTGGGCCCGACCGAACCGACCCTCACTCCGCCCCACCGCGCCGGTGAAGGCCCCCCGCTCGTAGCCGAAGAGCTCCGCCTCCAGGAGGCCCTCGGGGAGCGCCGCGCAGTTGACCGCCACAAAGGGGCCCTTTCCTCGGGGGCTCCGGCGGTGGAGCGCCCTGGCCACCTGCTCCTTCCCCGTTCCCGAGGCCCCGGAGACCAGGACGGTGGCCGTGGAAGGGGCCACCCGAGCCACCGTCCGATACGCCTCGGTGAGGGCCGGGCTGGTCCCCACCACCC
>JBJHCB010000320.1:0-3304 GCA_050485805.1 Gemmatimonadota bacterium
CGGGGGCGTGGGGGTGGGGGTGGGGGGGCGCGCGCGCTTGGCCGCCCCCCGCCCTGGGGCACTCGGGGGGCTCGGAGGGAGGGGCAGCTGCCGTCGCGGGAGGAGGACCGTCGGGGGGGTCGGATGCGGTGGCCGAGGCCCTTCGCCGGTCCGAGCAGGAGCTCCGGGAGCTCCGGGACGCCCTCCGGGACTCCCCGGGGACCCCCATGACCCAGCCGTCGACCCAGGGGGAGACGGAGGCGCTTCGACGTCAGCTCCAGGAGGCCACGGCGGCCCTCCGGCGACAGCAGCTCGCCGGTTCCCTGGATCTGGAGGCCATCCAGGCCGGGAACCGCCAGGCGGTGGCCCTGGTGTTCGTGGAGACGGCCGGAGGGACGGTGGTGACGGGGACGGCGTTCGGGGTGCGGCCGGACGGAACGCTCCTCACGGTACGGCATCTGATCCGAACCGATTCCGGGGCCTCCCTTCCCACCCGCATCGCCGTCCAGTTCAGTGATTCACGCCAGGTGTGGCCGGCCCGCCTGGTGGCGGAATCCCAGGAGGTGGACCTGGCCGCCATCCGGGTGGAGAACATCACGGGGGCCGTGCCCGTGGTGCGGGGCCTCAACTCCCGTCCGGACACCCTGGGGACGGGGGTTCCGGTGGCCTCCATGGGGTACCCCCTGGGGGGCGGGGTGGAGGGGAGCGGGGGCATCGCCCGCCCCCTGGTGACGGCCGGCGTCCTCAGCTCCCTGGGACCGGAGCAGGTCCAGGTCCACGGCTACGGGGACGTGGGGGCCAGCGGGAGCCCGGTTTTCGATGCGGCAGGGGAGGTGGTGGGAGTCCTGTACGGGGGATTCACCCAGGGGTCGGAACAGGTGCTGGTGGCGGTGAATTCCGTGCAGGCCATGCGCTTCCTGGGACGGATCCCCCTGGGCCGCTGACCCCCTCCGGGAATCCCCCGGCGCAGGGCGATCCCTAGCGTTCCCCCTCGAGCTGGCGGAGCGCCTCCTGGGCCTCGGTCATCTCGGGGAACTCCTGGACGATCCGGCGATACACCTCCACGGCCCGGGTGCGATCCCCGAAATCCTCGTAGGTCTGGGCCCTGGAGTAGAGGATCACGGCTTCCGCAGGGACCTCCCGGGACTCCCGTTCCTGGCGGACCTCCCGTGTGAGAGGGGGAAGGTCCGCCCCCTCCGTGACCTTCCCCGCCAGCTCCACCAGGAGATCGTAGATCCGGGAGCGGTCGTTCCGAACCGTCTGGGAGTTCAGGATCTCTCCCGTCTCCACGTCCACGACCCGCGCATCCATGCGGAAGTCGGAGAAGAGATCGATGAAGACCCCCATGACCATGTACCGGGCACCCACCAACCGGCCCAGCTCCGCCGCGGTCCCGGGCTCCACGCGACCGGAAGCCCCCAGATCCTGCTCCTCCATGAGGGCCCGGAGCTGCCCCCGCTCCACCACCCTCAACTCCGAGTTCTGCGCCAGCTCCGAGAGGAGCATCTGCTGGATCCCCACGGTGAGGGCCTCCAGATCCTCGCTGTCCGGCCCATAGGACCCGCCGTTCTCGAAGGGAAGGACGGCCACCCCGGGACGGGCGTCCGCCCCCTCGGGGGCCTGTCCCCGGGCCTGGGGGGCCACCAGGAGGGCGAGGAGACCGGCCAGGACCGGGAGCCAACGGAGCGGGAGGGGGGAAGGCATGGGATCGGACTCCGGGTGCGATCCCCCTGCCCTCCCCGGGGGATCCCGGGGGCGATGGGGGACCGTGATGTCACGACGGCGTACGACGTGGTACCTGGGATGGGCCCGCCGGGGTTCCCCGGTGGAGTTCCGCGCTGCCCCGGGCCCTCCGGCGCACCCACCGAAGATGAAGCCGGGGAAGTCCTGAGCGCAATCGGAACGTGCCTCATCGGACCCCAGCGAACCCGGTGCCCGCCGCCTCCATGGGTGGGCCTCCGGGTCTCAGCCGCCCCTCCCGTCCTCCAGGGCTCGGAGCCGCTGGAGCTGGTCCGGCCGGAGGGTGGGGTACTCCACACCGAGCTGTTCCAGGTAGGTCCCGTAGCGGGTCTCGTCGTAGTAGAAGGGCTCCAGGAGGGGCCGGAACTCCTCCATGATCCCCCGGTTCAGGAAGGTGGCCGGAGGATCGTCGGGTCCGATCATGGGGAGGTATTCCTGCTCCGCCGTCTGCACCTCCCGGAAGTACCGCCAGGCGTCGTCCACCAACTCCGGCGCCAGGAAGAGCTCCAGGGCCGTGCGGGCCAGCACCCGAGCCCCGGCCACCCCCCCCTTGTGGGCGATGGGGGTGGCCATGGTGATGGCGTTGGACCAGTGGTGGCCGGGGAGCCCCGGGATGTTGGAGGGGAAGCGGAGGGTCACCGTGGGGACGGTCCAGGAGATGTCCCCGATGTCGTCCGAGCCTCCGCTCCGGGGTTCCTCGGGGGGGGTGCCCAGGGCGTCCAGCTCCGTGGCCAGCCCCGCCGGATCGCTCCCCACCTCCAGCTGCACCGCCCGGGCCAGCAGCTGGTCGGCCTCACTCCACTCGGGGAGCCCCACCTCCTGGATGTGCCGGTGCATGGTCTCCGCGATGGTCCGGTTGAAGTGCCGGGGGGCCGCCGTTCCCAGGATCCGGTACTCCATCTCGGTGTCCGTCATGAGGGCCGCGCCCTCCGCCGTGCGGATGGCCTTGTCGAAGTTCTCCCGGATCCCGTCGAACTCGATCTCCCGGATGTAGTACCAGACCGCGGCCCGGGAGGGGACCACGTTGGGCTGGTCTCCTCCGTCGGTGATGACGTAGTGGGAACGCTCCAGGGGACGGAGGTGCTCCCGGCGGAAGTTCCACCCGGCGTTCATGAGCTCCACGGCGTCCAGGGCACTCCTCCCCCGCCAGGGGGCCCCGGCGGAGTGGGCGGCCTCCCCGTGGAAGATGAACTCCACAGAGACGAGCCCCGTCCCGTTGGCGTGCCCCCAGCTCACCCCCAGGTTGTTTCCCACGTGGGTGAACAGGGCTGCGTCCACGTCGTCGAAGTACCCCTCCCGGACGAACCAGGCCTTGGCCGCCACCAGCTCCTCCGCCACCCCCGGCCAGAGGATCAGGGTCCCCGGGATCCCCTCCCGCTCCATGACCTCCTTGAGGGCCAGCGCCGCAACGATGTTCACCGCGCTCCCGGAGTTGTGTCCCTCCCCGTGCCCCGGGGCCCCCTCCACCAGGGGATCGTGATAGGCCACGCCGGGGCGCTGGCTGGACTTGGGGATCCCGTCCACGTCACTACCGAAGGAGATCACCGGTCGCCCCGAACCCCAGGTGGCCCACCAGGGGGTGGGG
>JBJHCB010000321.1:0-3299 GCA_050485805.1 Gemmatimonadota bacterium
GCCTGTCGCATCTTTATGCGCAATATCCCGACCTCAAGATCGACCTGATGCTGGAGGAGCGCGTGCTCGACCTGCCGATGCGCGAGGCCGATGTCGCGATCCGCATGAAGGAGCCGAGCCAGGCCGACCTCGTCCGCCGCAGGCGGATGGATGTGACGATCCGGCTGTTCGCGAGCCGCGGCTATCTGGCCGCCGAGGCAATTCTAGAAAAGTACGGCATCGACGATCGGATCCTCCACCCCGATCCCCGCCCCGGCCTCCCGCTCCCTCGCCCCGCCCCTCGGGCGTCCGTCCCTGGCTCCGGTCGTAGTCGGCCCGGATGCTCCGCCCCCGGAGGGTGGTCCCGTTCAGCGACCGGATCACGGCCGCGGCCACGCTCTCATCCACCTCCACCCGGGCGAAGGATTCCCGGACATCGATCCGGCCCACCTTGCTTCCCGGGATCCCTGTCTCCCCCGTGATGGCGCCCAGCAGGTCCCCGGCACCCACGCCGTCCCGGCTACCCACCGAACGGAAGAGCCGGACGAAGGCCGGGGGAGCCCGGCGGCGGGCTGCGGCGTCCCCGGGGGCGGGGGCCTCTCCCCCGGCAGGGTCCGCGGTGGGACGGCGATCCCGGAGGAGCGCGGCCAGGGCTGCGGACACCTCCGCGCTCCCGTACCGGGCCGTGAGCGGCTCCAGGAGCAGGTGGTACGGGGCCAGATCCCGTTCCAGGAGGGCGGCCTCCACCTGATCCCGGAAGGCCTGGACTCCTTCCCCCGGCTGGGGGCCGGGAGCGGCGAGGGGGGTGAGTTCGTACCCCGCTTCCCGGGCGATCCTGCGAAGGTGTGCGAGCTCCCGGGGACGGGCCAGGACGACCCCGCCGGCCCGGGCTCCGCCGTGGCGGCGGTCCAGCTCGTCCGGATCGGAGGGGACGTCCACGGAGGCCACCACCACCGTCCCCGCCTGAGCTCCGTCGTCCAGCGCCTTGCGCGCCTCCAGGGGGTCCACCCCGAGCCAGACGGGAGACGAGGCGTCTCCGGCGGGGCCCGCGGCGAAGCCGTGGAGACCCAGGAGGTCGCCCAGGTCTGCCGCCCGATCCTCGTTCCGGAAGAAGAGGAGGAGGTGGTCGGCTCCCTCGTCCAGGAGCTCGCCCACCACCGCGACGAGGGCGGGCGCCTCGTCCCCTTCCAGGGTCCGCACACGGAGGCTCCCCCGGCGGATGGGGGCTCCTTCCCCCTCGCCCCCGGCGCTCCCCGCGTCGGAGGGGATGTGGACCGCCCGGCGTGCCCGGGCCTCCACCAGCCCCCGGACCGCATCGGTGACGGGCTCCGATGCCACCACCACCTGTACCTCCTCGGAGGGGAGGAGGTCGAGGAGCGCGTCGACGTGCCCCCGGTTCCCCGGGAGCTCCAGAAGGCCGCCCGCCCCCTCCACCACCACCGCGGCCACCGCGTCCACCTTGAGCTCCCCGTTGGAGATGGCGTGGGAGATGGCCTCGGGGGTGCCGAAGAGGATATCCGCCAGGAAGGGGAGGGCGAATCCTCCCCCCAGGGCCGCTACCCGGAGTCCCACGGCGGCCCCGGGCCGGGCCAGGGAACGGGCGAGCTCCACCCCTCCCTCGGGGAGCGCCGTGAGGATGAGGGCCTGGGGCTTCCGCTGCCCCCCCTCCAGGCGATCCAGGAGGGGAGCCCCGTAGGCCACCAGGACGCCCGCTCCCGGGCCGCCCCGAAGCAGGGCGGAGTTCCCCTTCCGGAGGACGGGGATGGCGTCCCCCTGGAGGGCGGTGGGGACTTCCATCCCCTCCGCCAGGAGGGCATCGGCCAGTTCGGGCCGGAGGCCCAGCTCTTCGAAGGTATCCATGGGGGACTCGTGGGAGGGACCGGATCCGCGGGGAAGCCGGGATCAGAGGGTGGGGTCGCCCCTGCCGGGGCCACCGCGATCATACGCCTCGTACGGGAGGCGGTTCAGGAACTTCTGGATCTCATAGTCCATCCGGGAGGTCCGCTCCCGATCCGTCTCGGCGGTGACCTCGGTGTAGTGGGAGTGGGGGTGGGCGGAGAGCACCACCGTTCCCTCCTTCCCGGAGTAGGTGGCCCCGTGGGCCGACCCCTTGGACCGGCTGAGGCCGATCCGCTCCGGGAGGATCTCCTCGGCCCTGGTCAGGACCTCACCGGGGGCGAGCACCGTCTTCCGCACGTATCCGGCCATCATTCCCTTCCGTCTGATAGGTCGTCAGGGGGGGCGTTCCCCCCGGGGGAAGGGGTCGGTCCCCCCTCCAGGAACGCCCGGAGACCCTCCGGGCCCGTGAATCCCTCCAAGCGGGCGCTCCCCCATTCCAGGGTGGGCACGCCTCGCACCCCAGCAGCCAGGGCCCGATCCCTGAGCTCCTGGAGCCGGGGGAGGAAGCGGTCCACCCCCAGCACGGTCCGGACCTCGGCGCCGTCCAGCCCGTGCTCCACCGCCAGCTCCACCAGGACATCCACTCTCCCCAGGTCCCGGCCCTCCTGGAACCGGGCCCGGAAGAGTGCGTCGTGGATCCGGTCGTGCACCCCCCCCTCCAGGGCGTGGAGGCGAAGCTCATGGGCCTTTCGGGTCCTGGGGGCCCCCCGGGGGATGTGGAAGGCGATCCCCGACGCCCGGGCTTCCTCCGCCAAGGCTTCGCTCATGGCCCTCCAGGCCGGGTCCTCCAGGTCCAGGAGGGGCCCCGGGGGAGGTCGGAGCTCCAGGGGAACCCATTCCACCTCCGGGACGGCTCGTCCCCCGGCGCGCCACTGGAGGAGGAGGGCGTGGAGGAGAAACGACCCCGGGTCCACGTAGTCGAAGGTGAACCGGATCCGAGCTTCCACCCTGGGTCGCCTCCCCTCGTCCGCTTCCGCTCCAGGACGGGTCCGGTGGGTCGCCCCTCGTCCCGAGCCCGCCTTCCACCTCCCCCTGCCGGGGGACAATCCCCGCGAGGGGACGGAAAGATCGCCCCACTCCCCGTTCCGGATCAACCTCGACCGGGTTGCTCCCTTCCTCCGGATCCGTCCATATTCGGGCGCTTCCCCTCCGCCTCTTCCCATGCCCCGGAGCCCCATGGAGTTCTCCAGGAACATCGCGCGCCTCCAGCCGTCCGCCACCATCGCGGTGAGCACCCTGGCCAAGCGCCTCGCCGCAGAGGGGCGGGACGTCATCGACCTGAGCGCAGGGGAGCCGGACTTCCCGACCCCCGGGTGGATCGCCGACGCCGCGGTGGAGTCCATCCACCGCGGGCGCACGGGGTACACCCCGGCGCCGGGGCTTCCGGCCCTCCGGGAGGCGGTGGTGGGCAACCTGGGGGG
>JBJHCB010000322.1:0-3290 GCA_050485805.1 Gemmatimonadota bacterium
GGGACGAAGTCACCGTTCCCGGCGGCGTCCACCCACCCCACCGGTCCGGCGTACCACCCCCGTTCGAAGGGCTCGGAGCGTCGGATCAACTCCAGAGCCCGGTCCCGGGGGCGACCGCAGACCGCCGGCGTGGGGTGGAGGGCATCCACGAGGGTGAGGATGTCCACCTCCTCCCGCACCGCCCCCCGGAACCCCGTCTCGAGGTGCTGGATCCGGGAGAGGGTGAGGACCCCCGGGGCCTCGTCCACCGCCAGTTCACGCATGAGGGGCCGGAGGCACTCCGCCATGACCTCCACCGTATGGCGGTGCTCGGCCAGGTCCTTCTCCGAGGACAGGAGCCGCTCGGCCAGGGCCCGATCCGAGGTTCCGTCGGTCCCCCGGGGAGTTGATCCGGCCACGGCGGTGGCGTGGAACCGACCGCCCCGGAGCTCCGCCAGGACCTCGGGCGCCGCTCCCACCAGCGCCCGACCCGGCTCGGGCTCGAAGAGGTAGACGTGGGCCCGGCCGTTCTCCTCCCGGAACCGGGCGAGGACGCCGAGGGCATCCACGGGGCCCTGCACCTCCAGGACCCGGGCCAGGACGGCCTTCTCCAGGCAGGGCTCCCGGATCGCCGACAGGACCTCCGCCACGGCCAGGGACCAGGCTTCCCGCGCAAGTCCGGTCTCATGGGCAGGCTCCCGGGTCCCACCGCCGTCGGGGTGCCTGGGTCCCGCCCCCGGAGGATGGCCGTTCCCCGACAGCCCGGGGGGCTCGGTGGCGGGGTCCCACCGGGCGGTGCCCCTGGAGAGGACCTCCACCAATCCATCCAGGAGCGCACCTCCCGTGTCGGGGTCCGAAGCCGGCGGGTGGAGGGCGAGGCGGGTATCCGCCCCGCCTCCCTCGAGGGTGAACCGTGGAAGGATGAACCGGGCCGCCGGGAATCCCTCCCACATGGGGTCGGCGCCCTGGGCCTCCCCCCGCTCCCCCCCGGGAGGGGCAAACTGGAACCCGCCGAAGAGTCGGGGGGGGGCGTTCCCGGATGCCTCATGCCCGACAAGGTGGGGGAGCAGGTCGTCCAACGCCTCCCGGACCCGGGCCACGGCAACGGACAGCCCCACCTCCGGGTGGCTGGGAACGCGCACGTCCCTCGCCACCCCGGCCCAGGCCACCCACCGATCCCCCCGCCCCCAGAACCCCCGCGGCATCCCCCTGCAGGCATCCAGGAAGGCCTCAGGCCGCACCTCACCCAGCGATCGGGTGAAGGAGGACGGGAGGCCGGCCCCCGGAAGGGGGGAAGGGAGGCAAGTCATAGCCTTCGAATATAGGTGCCGCAGGAGATCGTCCAAGCGAGGAGGGTTCGGCGGCTTCTTCCGCACCGGGTTCACCCCCCGGAACGTTGAAGGATCCGGCTGGTAGCCCTACCTTGCCCGTCCAGGAGGCCCGCCCGGGTTCCCCTCTCGATTCTGCGGAACTCCCTGGCCTGGGGGCCTCCGCCAGGGGGGCCCGCCCCGGGCATCCGTCCTCCCCCCGGGGTCGCCTGCTCCAGGCTCCCGGGTCCGGGGCCGGTGCAGCGATCCCTCGTGTTCCCCACCCGAGAGCGTCATGCCGACCTCGCTCCCCATCACCGACCCGGTCCTGATCTTTGCCCTGGCCATGGGGATCTTCCTCCTGGCCCCGGTGATCTTCCAGCGGCTGCGGATTCCCGGGATCATCGGGCTCATCGTCTTCGGGGCCGTGGTGGGTCCCAACGTGATCGGGCTCCTGGAGCGGGACTTCACCTTCGAGCTCCTGGGCCAAGTCGGGCTCCTGTACCTGGTCTTCCTGGCCGGGCTGGAGCTGGATCTCAACCGCTTCAACGAGTACCGCTCCCGGAGCATCGCCTTCGGGCTCCTCTCCTTCGGGATCCCCATGGGGCTGTCCGTGGCGGTCATGCCGCTTCTGGGCTTCTCCTACCCTGCCGCCATCCTGGTGGGCGCCATCATCGGATCCCACACCCTCCTGGCCTACCCCGTGGTGAGCCGCCTGGGGATCGTGAAGAACCCGGCGGTGATCACGGTGGTGGGTGGAACGCTGGTGACGGACACCCTGGCCCTCACCGTCCTGGCCGTGGTGGCGGGGACCATGGTGGGCGAGCTGGACTTCCTGTTCTGGGTGACCCTCTTCGGGATGCTGGCCGTCTACGCCACGGTGGTGATGGTGGCCGTGCCGAAGGTGGGACGCTGGTTCTTCCGCAACGTACCGAGCCAGGCACCGGCGGAGTTCATCTTCCTCATGGTCGTGCTGTTCGCCGTGGCGTGGGCGGCCCGGCTGGCCGGTGCCGAACCCATCATCGGAGCCTTCCTCGCCGGGCTCACCCTCAACCGGCTCATCCCCCTGAACAGCCCCCTCATGACGCGGGTGCGGTTCGTGGGCAACGCCCTCTTCATCCCCTTCTTCCTCCTCTCGGTGGGAATGCTGGTGGACCCTCGCGTCCTGGCCTCCAGCACCGAGGTCTGGATCATCTCCGGGGCCCTCGTGGTCCTGGTCCACCTGGGGAAGTTCGCCGGGGCGTGGGCCTCGAAGATGCTCTTCGGCTTCACCCGGGAGGAGGGCCTCACCATGTTCGGCCTCTCCTCCCCCCAGGCGGCGGCCACCCTGGCCGTCACCTTCGTGGGACTGGAGATCGGCCTCTTCGGCGAGGCGGTGGTGAACGCCGTCATCGTCATGATCCTGGTGACCGTCTTCGTGGGCCCCTCCCTGGTGGAGCGCTTCGGCCGGGAGCTGGCCCTCCAGGAGGAGCGGAAGCCCTACGACCCCTCCGAGGCCCCCCGGCGGATCCTCATCCCCATCTCCAACCCCGCCACCGCCGACGCCCTCATGGACATCGCCTTCCTCCTCCGGGGGAAGGAGACGGACGAGCCCCTCTACCCCCTCATGGTGGTGCGGAGCACGGAGGAGGGCTCGGAAGCCCAGGTGGCCGAGGCGGAGAAGATGCTGTCCCACGCCGTCCTCTATGCCGCCGGTGCCGATGTCCCCGTGTCCCCCCTCACCCGGGTGGACCCCAACATCGCCAACGGGGTGGGCCGGGCCATGGCGGAGACCCGGACCTCCATCGTCATCGTGGGGTGGGACGGCCGCTCCAGCGCCAGCCGGACGGCCGTCTTCGGAACCGTCCTGGATCAACTCCTGGAGCAGACGAAGCAGACGGTCATCGTCGCCAAGATGGGGCACCCGCTGAACACCACATCCCGGATCGTCCTGGTGATCCCCCCCACCGGTGACCATCACCCGGGGTTCACGGGAGGGGTGAGCCTCCTGAAGCACCTCGCCGC
>JBJHCB010000323.1:0-3290 GCA_050485805.1 Gemmatimonadota bacterium
CGGTGGAGGTTCTGGGCGGGGCGGAGGTGGGCATGGGTGTCCACGAAGCCCGGGATCACCGTGTGCCCCGTGACGTCGATGACCCGGGCGTCGGCAGGCACGTCCAGGCTCCCCGCCGGCCCCACCCCCTCGATGCGGTGACCCCGGACCAGGACCTCGCCGTCCTCGATGACCTCGTCGCCCCGCATGGTGATGATCCGCCCCCCCCGGAGGAGGGCCGTGCCCTCGGGGAGATCCCGGACCGCCTCCACCCGGACGCGGATCTCCGAGGCGGTGTAGGCGGGGGTCTCCCCCTCGGCGGCGGCACCCTCCTCCTCGTTCCCGCGGGCTTCCGGGCCCCGCTCCTCCCGGCGGGCCGCCTCCGCGGCCTCCGCCCCATCCCGGTCCCAGGTGAACCAGGCGTTCCCCAGGCTCCAGTGGACCCGTCGCCCGTCGGCGCTCCAGGTGGGAAACTCGCCCCCCATCCCGTCGGAGATCCGACGGACGGGGACGGCGGCCCGGTCCGGATTCGCCACCGAGACCGTGGGGGCTTCGCCGCCGATGCGGGGGACGGTGACGGTATGGATCAGCCGGTTCACCACGGCCATGGCCTGGTCCCCCCGGGGGGCCATGACCACGAGCCCGGCGTCCTGGGGGGAGGTGGAGCCGGGGGGAGTGGAGCCCCGGACACGGATGTGCACCCGCTCGTCGGAGCCGTCCCACCGGATGGATACCAGGCGGCCCTGGGGGGCCGACAGGAAGACCCGGTCCGAGCCCTCGGTGAAGTGGGGGCGAGAGCGCCCCTCCCGGGGGGCGATGACGGTGGCCTCCCCCCCGTCGGCGGGGATCCAGACCACCTCGTCCACCGCCTGGGCCGCGGCTCCCGCGCCGGGGTTCTCCCGGAACGCCTGCGCCGGCCCCCGCAGGGCCACGATCCGGTTGCCGTCCAGGGACCAGGCCGGCTCCAGATACGTTCCGCTCCGACGGGTGAGGCGGACCGGGGCGGTGGAGCCGTCGGACGGCACCCGCATGAGGTGCCCCTCGGCCCCGTCCCAGGCGACGTAGGCCAGGGCGCGCCCGTCGGGGGACCACACGGGCTGCGCCTCGGTGGCGTCGCCCCGGGTCACCCGCCGCGGGTCCGAGCCGTCGTCGGCGGCCACATGGAGGTGCCCCAGCACGGTGAACGCCACCCGGGCGCCATCGGGGGACGGGACGGGATCCCGGCTCTGGTTCGCGGTAAAGGTGGGGGCGTCATCCACCGGATACTCGAAGAAGACCCGGGGGCCCACTTCCAACTCCATCCGGACCCGGAAGGGGATCTCCCGGGCGTCGCCTCCCTCCACAGGGATCTTCCAGAGCTTCCCTCCGTAGCTCGCCACCAGGTGGCGGGAATCGGGGGTGAAGGCCATCCCCGGCATCACGTCCAGGGTGGCCCGGGATTCCTGGTCGTCGTTCTGCACCGGGTAGGCGAGCCAGCGCTCCTCTCCCGTGTCCAGCTCCCGGAGGACGAGCCCCGTCTCCATGTGGTAGCGGGTCCCGTAGACGAGCCACCTTCCGTCTGGGGAGAGGGTGGGGCGGAGGCCGGAGCCGTAGCGGGTGGTCCGGTTGAAGACCTGCCCCGTCTCCCGGTCGTACATCCGCACCTGGTACTGGGGAAAGGGGGCGTTGTAGGTCCAGTCCCCCCCGGTGGTCCGCTGGGCGAACCAGAGGTACCGTTCGTCGGGGCCGAAGGCGGCGCCCAGCGCCTTGTTGTCGTTCCCTTCGGGAAGGACGCGGAGCCCGGTGCCCCCGTCCACGTGGTACATCCGGAGGGTGGGCTGGGTGGAGCCCCGGAAGTCTCCCACGGAGGCCACGACATAGGTCCCGTCGGGGGTCCAGGTGGGGCTCTCCGTCCGGTTGGACGCCCCCTGGGTCACCTGCACGGTGTCGGAACCGTCCAGGCTCATGATCCAGACGTTCTGCCCGCCGCTCCGGTCCGAGGTGAAGACGATTCGGCCTCCGTCAGGGGAGAAGCGGGGCTGGGCGTCGAAGGCCATCCCGTGGGTCAGCCGGGTGGCTTCACCCCCCTCCATGGGGAGGAGGAAGAGACTCCCCAGGTAGTCGAAGACCAGCATCTCCCCGTCGGGGCTCACGTCCACCGACATCCAGCTCCCCTCGGTGAGGTCGATGGGGATGGTCCGATCCACCTCCAGCGGGAGAGGGGCGGAGGAGCGGGCGTTCGCCTCCTGGGCCTGGAGGGGCGCGCCCGGCAGTACGGGGAGCACGAGGAGGAGGACGCCGCCCAGCCCAAGCTGCCGGAGGCCGGGGAGGGCGCCCCGGAGGGCGGGGCGCCGGGGGGGGAGAAACGTGTCGGGCACGGAGGGCTCCATCGGCAGGAGGGGCGGATCACACCGGAAAAGGACCCGGTCGGTGCCTGGAAGGCAAACGGGGAGGGGGGACGACCGGAGGAGGTCACCCGGGTTCGGGTCGGGACGGCCGGTCCCGGGGGATCAGAGGGGGGATTACTCCGCCAGCAGCCCCCGCCGCCTCAGAAGGTGGGTGGGGTCGGGGTCCCGACCCGCGAAGTCCCGGTACATCTCCATGGCGTCCATGCTTCCGCCCCGGGCCAGGATGCGCCTCCGGTAGCGCTCCCCGTTCTCCCGGGTCAGACCGCCGTTCTCCCGGAACCATTCCACGCTGTCGGCGTCCAGCACCTCGCTCCAGATGTAGGAGTAGTAGCCGGCGGAATATCCGCCCATGAGGTGGGAGAAATACGGGAGGCGGTAGCGGGGGGGCACGGGCGGATAGTCGAGGCCCGCCTCCCGCAGGACCTGCGCCTCGAAGTCCAGCAGGGCCTCGGGAGGGGGGATCTCCTCCGGGGGGAGACGGTGCAGGGCCTGGTCGGTGACGCAGGCGGCCAGGTACTCCGTGGTCAGGAACCCCTCGTGGAAACGCTGCGCCGCCATGACCCGGTCCAGCAGCTCGGCCGGGATGGGCTCGCCGGTGCGGTGATGCCGGGCGTAGTTCGCCAGGACCTCGGGCCAGGCCGCCCAGACCTCATAGAACTGGGACGGGTACTCCACGAAGTCCCGGGGGACGGCCGTGCCGGAGAACCGGGGGTAGGTGACTGCCGACAGGAGTCCGTGCAGGACGTGACCGAACTCGTGGAAGAGAGTGGTCACCTCGTCCCAGGTGAGGAGGGTGGGCTCCCCGTCCGGCGGCTTCTGGAGGTTCAGGTGGTTCCCGGTGACGGGCCGGCTTCCCAGGAGCTCGGCCCCCGGGACCAGGTTGGTCATCCACGCCCCGCCCCGCTTGCTCGCCCGGCCGTACAG
>JBJHCB010000324.1:0-3288 GCA_050485805.1 Gemmatimonadota bacterium
CTCGCGAAAGGAATCCAGCACCTCGGCGCGCCCGCCGAGGGCCTCGCGCACCTTGTCCGGGAAGCTGGAGGCCTCCGGCAACATGACCCTGGGGCGAGTCCCCGAGGTGGCGTCCACCGGAGTGCAGCGGATCTCCGTGGGAGCGCTGACCCACTCGGCCCCCGTGGCGGACTTCTCCCTCCTGGTGGAGGGGGCCGAGTCCCCCGGGGGGTCGGGGGAAGGGGGGCCGTGAGTCCCGAGGGGGGGGGAGCCGCGACCCATCCGGTCCCCGGGTGGGGAGGACGGGACCCCGAGGGGTGGGCTCGGTCCCTGGGCATCCCCCTCCTGGAGCTCCACTCCTCCCTCTCCTCCACCAACGACCGACTCCGGGAGCTGGCCGAGGGGGGCGCTCCCCCCTTCACCACCGTGGTGGCGGACCTCCAGACCCGGGGGAGGGGGAGGGGAGGGAAGCGGTGGCATTCCCCCGGGGGTGCGGGTCTCTGGATGTCCGTCCTCCTTCCCCTCCCGCCGTCTGGGGGAGGTGGAGTGGCCACCCTTGCCACGGGGGTGGCGGTGGCCCAGGCGGTGGAGTCGGCGACCGGCCGCCCTGCGGCTCTCAAGTGGCCCAACGATCTCTTCCTCTCCGTGCCGGGTGGTGCGCGGGCGAAGGCGGGGGGAGTGCTCTGCGAGCGCCCCGGGGAGCTGGACGGGATCGTGGCCGGAATGGGGATCAACCTTCGGTCCGTGCCGCTCCCCCTGGCGGGGTCCACCAGCGTGGAGGACGCCACGGGCCTCGTGGTGTCTCCTCCCGCGCTGGCCCGTCGGGTGCTGGAGGCCCTTCGCCGCTGGGCGGACCCGCCCCCGGAGCGGGTCACGGCGGAGCTCCGGAGGGAGTGGGACCACCGGGATCTCCTGGCCGGCGCGGAGGTGGAGTCGGAGACCGAAGGGAGGGGGCGGGGAGTGGGCCTCGCCCCCGATGGAGGCCTTCTCCTCCGGACGGAGGGGGGGGCGGTGCGGACCGTCCGGGGGGGGAGCGTCCGTCCCCGGGGAGAATGACCCCGATGCGCGAGGGAGCCATGGAGCTGGTGGTGGACGTGGGGAATACCGAGACCGTGGTGGGGCTCTTCGTCCAGGACGAGATGGAGCCCCTTCGGCACTGGCGGTACAGCACCGTGGTCCCCCGGACCGCGGACGAGCTGGGCCTTCTCCTCCGGGCCATGCTCCGGGATGGGGGCGTGGAGCCGGGGTCCATCGTCCGATCGGTGGTGGGGTCCGTGGTCCCGGCCCAGACGGAGCTCCTGCGTCGCTGCCTGGTCCGGGTGGGGCGGGGCGAGGTCCTGGTGGTGGACCCGGGGGTGGACCTTCCCGTCCGCCTGGACGTGGAGGAGCCCCGGACGGTGGGAGCGGACCGGATCGTGAACACCCTGGCGGCCCGGGTCCTGTATGCCCGGGACACGGTGGTGGTGGACCTGGGGACCGCCACCACCTTCGATTGCATCACCGCCGAGGGGGAGTTCGTGGGCGGGGTCATCTCTCCCGGTCTCCAGTCCGGACAGGAGTGGCTGGGGGGCCGGACCGCCAAGCTTCCCAGGGTGCCCTTCGGTCCACCGGAGCGGGTCATCGGCCGACGCACCGAGGACTGCCTCCGGAGCGGAATCTTCTACACGGCCATCGACGCCATGGACGGGATGGTGACCCGGATCCTGGAGGAGTGGGCGCGGCCGGATCCCCTGGTGGTGGCCACCGGGGGACTCGCCGCGGTGGTGGCGCCCCACTCCCGGACCCTCCAGCGGGTGGATCCCTTCCTCACCCTGGTGGGGCTGGCCCTGGCGGGTCGGCACGTGGCGGGGGCGGCGGGAAGGTGACTACCTTCCCTGGGTCCCTCTTCCCCGGGGCCCTCCTGCGTGGGTCCCTCCGGCCTGGATCTCATCGACGTGGGGCTCCGCGGCGCGGGTCCCCCCGGCGCGGGTCCCACCCGGCGCGCCCGGTCCTCCAGTCCTTCACCCCGACTCCCGCATCGCCATGACCCTCTCCCCGGTGTTCCGCTCCCCCTCCGCCGTGCAGCTCCTCCGAGCCGAGGGAATCTGGGAGCGGCTGGAGCCGGCCATCGCCTCCCAGGCCCGTGCGGTGGCCGCGGTGCGGGGGGACCTGGAGGGCATCCTGGACCCTTCGTTCCTGGGGGAGTCGGATTCGGTCCCCCTGGACGGGTCGGTGGGAGATCCCGCATCCCTCCCCTTCCTCCAGGAGTTCTTCTTCCTCATCCTCTTCCGGTCGCTCTTCGAGTCCCTGGGCGTGGGCAGGGAGCGGCTGGACCGGTATGCCGAGGTGAACTTCTGCGTGAAGGGGACCATCACCGCCGCCGACAACCTCTTTGATGACCAGGGGAAGAGCCTGCTCCCCCTGGAGGCGGGGACGGGCTCCCGCTTCCTCTCCATCCTGCAGCTCATGTGCTTCGAGCGGCTCATCCGCCGGGCCCTGGATCGTTGGGTGGAGGCAGGAGGCGCAAGCGCGGGGGGGCGGGACGAGGTTCTGAAGGGACTCCTGGACCTCATGGCCCAGATCGGCCGGCTGGAGGGGTCCGAGGAAGGAGGCGTGACCGAGATCCCCACCCCCGACGCCATGGTGGAAAAGGTCCACCGGGTCCGGGGTGGGGCGCTCTTCGCCCTGGCATTCGTCCCTCCCCGGGTCCTGGAGGAAGGGGAGACCCGGGACCGGGTCCTGGCGGCGGAGCCCGCCGTGGCCCGCCTCGGAACCGCGTTCCAGATCGTGGACGACCTCACCGACTTCGAGTTCGACCTCACCCGGAGGAGCCACAACCTCCTGGTGTCGGAGATCCACCATCATGGGACGGGGGAGGAGCGGACGCTTCTGCGCCGCCTCCTCGCGGCCTCCGCCCCGGAAGGCGCGGATCGGTCGCCGGGTGGTGAGGGCGCGGGGGAGGGCGACGAAGCGACGGGTTCCCCCGCTCGGCTCGTGGAAGGACCGTTCCGCACCTCAGCCCGGGCGGTCCTGGAGCGGGCCTATGGCGAGGCCCGTGCATCCTTCCGCACCCTGGAGGAGTTGGGCTTCTGGTTTCCCGAGCGGCTGGCCGACGAGGTGGTCCACGCCATCGTGGGTCTGGAAGGGGTGCGCCGGATGGAGGAGATCGCAGCGGGTCCCGCCCCGGGAGCCCCGGGCGCCTGATCCCGTCGCCCTCCGCCTTCGATCCCGTCCCCATCGGGCCTGCCGCGGATCGCCCTCGCCGGAAGCCCGGTTTCCCCGTTGACTTCTCCCGTGGCCGCAGTACCTTGTGAGCGGACCTGTTAGCAC
>JBJHCB010000325.1:0-3281 GCA_050485805.1 Gemmatimonadota bacterium
CGTATTGGTCTGTTAGACTATGGGGGTCATGATGTAGGTGGCGGCGGCGAACATGACGTCGATGACGAAGTGAAGGGGAGAGACCCCGACGCTCGCGGCCGTGGCCACGGCGATGGGAGTCAGGACCACCGCCGAGGCGTTGTTGCTGATGAGCTCCGTCAGGAGGGAGGTGAGGAGGTAGAAGGCCGCCAGCATCCCCAGGAGTCCCAGGGGAGCCGTGAGCTGGAGCATCCCCCCGGCGATGAAGGCCGCCGTCCCGGTGTTCTGCATGGCGATCCCCAATGGGATGATGGAGCCCAGCAGGACCAGCACCATCCAGTCCACCTCCTCGTACGCCCCCTCCGGCGTGATGCACCCGGTGACGAACATGGCGATGACCCCCAGGATCGCCGACACCAGGATGGGCATCACGTCGAAGGCGGCCAGGAGGATCACCCCCGCCATGATGGCGATGGCCACCCGCATCTTCCCCGTCCGGCGGATGGGGAGGGTCACCCCCCCCAGGAGGGTGAACTCCCCCCGCTGGTGCAGCTGGGAAAGGGCGCGGTCCGTCCCCCGGACCAGGAGGATGTCCCCTGCCTCCAGGGCCATCCCGCTCACCGGCTCGTGCTGCACCTCCCCGTGCCGCTGGATGGCCAGCACGGCCAGCCGGTAGCGGGCGCGGAAGCCGATGTTCCGGAGCGTGCGGCCGATGAAGCGGGAGCGGGGAGGGACGATGATCTCCGCCAGGTGGAGGTCCCCCTCTCCCTCTCCCTCCTCCTCCTCCGGGAAGGGGACGAGCTCGGTCTCCGGCAAGGACTCGGTCTCCGGCAAGGACTCGGTCTCCGGCCCCGGATTGTCGGGGGAAACGCCGGGGGTCCCGGGGGAGGAGGGAGCCAGCTGGAAATACCCCGTCTCCTCCACCCGGGCGATGGTGGCGGCGGGTCCCTGGACCAGGAGGAGATCGCCGGCGTGGATCCGGGAGGCGCCCGTGGGGAAGGTCACCCGGTGCTCCTCCCGCTGGATGGCCACCACCTCCAGGCCGTACACCTCGGCAAACCGGAGCTCCAGGAGGGACTTGCCCTCCAGGGGAGTCCCCTCTTCCACCCAGAGCCCGGTGAGGTAGCGCCGGACCTCCCGGAAGCTGAGGGGGTCCCGGGCCGCCTCCCGGGTGGGGGTGATCCAGCGCCCCACCGTGAGGAGGTAGACCACCCCCAGGAGCATGAGGAGGAAGGCCGGCGGTGTGATCTCGAAGAGACGGATCCGGTCCATCCCCAGGTCCAGGACGAGGCCCGCCACCAGGAGGTTGGTGCTGGTCCCGATGAGGGTCAGGGTACCCCCCATCTGGCTCCCGAAGGAGAGGGGCATGAGAAGGCGGCTGGGCGCCTGTCCCGTATCCCGGGCGATCCCCAGGATCACCGGCATGAGGACGATGACCACGGGGGTGTTGTTCAGGAACCCGCTCACCGGGATGGCCACGAGGAGGGTCAGGGCGATGAGACGGAACTCGCTCTTGCCGGCCAGTCGGGCCATCTCCCGAGCCAGGAGGTCGATCACTCCGGTCCGGACCAGGGCCCCGGAGAGCACGAACATCGCGGCCACGGTGATCATGGCCTCGTTGGCGAAGCCACTGATCCCCTCCCGGGGGGTGACCAGCCCCGTCACCATGAGGGCGGCCATGACCACGATCCCCACCACGTCCACCCGGAACCGGTTCCAGATGAAGAGGAGAAGGGCCCCCACCGTGACGGCCAGGGTCAGCGCGATCTCCCCCGTGAGGCCCTCCACCTCCATGGGTTTCCTCCGGGGGAGGGTAGACGAAGCGGGGACGTGGCCCCGGGGGGTTCTGCCCCAGCGGCCGGGGAGCCGCTCAGGCCAGGTCCAGCGTCTCGATCCTGTGGGCCAGCGCCTCCACGGCCTCCGGAGGATGGGCCGGGAAGTTGGCCAGCCGCACCACTGCCTCCTTCAGGGATCCATACCCCGCACTCACCTGGAATCCCTCTCCCTGGAGTCGGTCCCGCGCCCGCCCGGCCCCTCCCTCTCCCGGGACCCGGTAGACCAGGACGGTGGTGGAGCGGTCCTCCACCCGGGTTGGAAAGGGGATCCATCCCGCCCGCACCGCCGCGTCATGGATCCGGACGGCGTTCGCCTCGGCGTCCCTCCGCACCCGGTCCAGCCCCCGTTCCAGAAGGGCCCGGGCCACCACCTTCAGAAGCCGGATTCCCAGCATGTTGGGCGTGGGACCGGTCTCGTGGCGGGAAGCGGCCTCCGCCAGGGCGGGAATGTGCATGTATCCGCCCGCCGGCGCACCCCCTCCCCGCCGTTCCCGGACCCGCTCCACCAGCCGGGGGGAGACCACCAGGACGCCCAACCCTGCCGGGAGGCCGAAGAGCTTCTGCACCGAGAAGAAGGCCCCATCCACGGCGCCCAGCTCCAGGGGAAGGGTGGGGGCGGCGGTGACGGTGTCCACCACCGTGGGGATCTCCGGGTGGCGCCGGGCCAGCGCCGCGATCCCGCCGGGGTCCAGGGCCACCCCCGTGGAGGTCTCGTTCTGCGTCACCGCCAGGAGTCCGTACCCCCCGGGAACCCGGATCTCACCGAGGTCGAACCCCTGGCCATCCTCCACCTCCACCCCGGCCGGATCCCCGCCCAGGTTCCGGGCCACGGTACGGAAGCGTCGGGCAAAGGCACCGTGGACCAGGTGGAAGCTCCGGGCGGCCCCGGGCCCGTGGCCGGCCCCCGGGAGGACCATCCCCTCCCCCCCCAGGAGTCCCTGGGCCACCCGCTCCATGGCCTCGGTGGCGGACCCCAGGAAGAGCACCCGGTAGCCCTCCGGGATCCCCAGCACGGCAGAAAGGGCCTCCACGGCCCCCGCCACCTCCCGACGGAACGCATCGCTGCGATGGCTCCACGAGGGGAGCCCCTCGGCCAGGGCGGCCCGGATCGCCCCGGGCACGGCGGGGTGGAGCTGGGAGGGGCCCACCGCAAAGGACCAGCTTCGGGGCAGGCCCTCCGGTGGTGGAGGGAGGGGGCGGAGGGCGGGGCCCGCGGTCTCGGTCCCGCTCTCGCACTCGGTCCCGCTCCCGCTCTCGCTCTCGCTCTCGCTCATGGTCTGGCTCGGTGATCCGGAAGCTTCCTCCACCCGGGGAGCTCCCCGGTCAGTAGAGGACGCGGACCCGGATGGTGCCGGGGATCCCGTGGAGCTCCGCCACCACCTCCTCCACGTAGTCCCTCCCGATGTCGGTGATGACGTAGCCGATGGCCTCGTTGGTCTTCAGGTACTGCCCCGTGATGTTCAGCCC
>JBJHCB010000326.1:0-3263 GCA_050485805.1 Gemmatimonadota bacterium
GGAATCCCCCGGCCCGGGAGCTCCTGGAACGACTGGGGGGGTGAGGGCACGCCCCCAGTCGTCACACCTCCCGGGCGGTGTTGATCACCGTCACTCCCCGATGCCGGGTGGCCGGGCACCCATGGGGGATGGCGTTGGACTGGGCAGGTTGTCCCTTTCCGTCCCCCACCGTCCCGTACAGGAAGTAGGTGCTTTCCCCACCGGCCAGGTCCATGGCGTTCCAGAACTCCGGAGTCCGGATCTGGTAGGCCACGTCCTTCAGCATCCCCCCGATCCGGCCATTCCGGATCTCCCGGAAGACCTGTCCACCGTACTGGGAGTTGAAGCGCTGCTGATCGATGGAGAAGGAGCCCCGGCCCTCGATGAGGATTCCGCGGTCGATCTCCGACGCCAGCTCCTCCACGCTCACGTCCCCCTCGGGGTAGGGCATGAGGTTGATGTTGGGCATGCGCTGGAACTGGACGTCGGCCCAGGACTGGGCATAGGAGTTCCCGTGGGAGCGCGCCTCCCTTCCCTGGCTCCTGTACCAGTCCGAAAGCCATAGGGCCTGCTCCCGGGTGGTCTGCAGGTCGTTCAGGACCCCGTCCTTGACGATGTGGTAGTCCTGGGGCGCCACCCCCTCGTCGTCCCACCCCACGGTGGCCAGGGCCCCCGGGGTGGAGCGCTCCCCCACCACGTTCATCCACTCCGGCCCATACCGGAACCGACCCAGGAACTCCTCCAGCGGCCAGATGAACGAGGTCCCGGCGTAGTTGGCCTCGAACCCGAAGATCCGGTCCAGCTCGGTGGGGTGGGCGATGGACTCGTGGAGGGTGAGCCCCAGGTGGGAGGGAAGGAGAACCAGGTCGTACTGCCCCGGATCCACCGAGGGCGCCGAGAGCTTCTCCACCGCCTCTTCCGCCAGGCCGGGGGCCATTCCCACCAGGTCCGAGTCCACCACGTGCTCCCACCCCAACCCCAGGGGCGGGATCTCCGTGGAGTTCCGGGACTGGAAGTCGGAGCCGTCCGCGGCCACGGCGGTGACGCTCATGGTGGGATACGACTGGTAGACCACCTGATCCGTCACCGTGCCCTCCGAGTTGGCGTAGAACTTCTCCTCCCGGAGGAACCGGAGGTTGGAGGTGACGATCCGGACCCCCGACACCCCCAGCGCCGCTTCGTTGGCCCGGAGGAGGAAGGCCACCTTCTCCTCGATGGGGATCTCGAAGGGATCGATGCGGATGGGGCTCCGCCAGACGCCGTCCGGCTCCACCTCCGCCGGGGCCAGTTCCACGGGGCGCCGCTGGGCTGCGCGGTTCGCCCGGGCCTGCCCCACCGCCACCCGGGCCACCCGGTCCACCTCGCCGGCCGTCACCTGGCCGCTGGCGGCGAAGCCCCACGTGCCGTCCACCAGCACCCGCACCCCGAAGCCCGAGGTGACATTGTCCGCCACCCCGGTGATCCTCCGGTCCCGGGTGGAGAGGGCCTGGAGGCGGTTCGTGTTGATGCGGACGTCGACGTAGTCCGCGCCCGCACCTCGGGCCGCGTCCAGCGCCCGCATGGCCAACTCCCGGCGCTCGCCATCCGCCAACGGCGCCCAGGCGGTGGGGGAGAGGATCCCGTGGAGGCCGTCGGCGGCGTGCAGGCCTCCGGGAGCCAGGACGAAGGGGAGGCCGGCTGCGGCCAGCCCCGAGCGGCGGAGGAAATCGCGTCGATCCATGGGAGGCGGGGTGGAGGGTGGACCGGGGGGGAGGCGCCAGCGTTCCCCCCGACGCTAGGGGGCGGAACCGAGCCGGGCAAGGCTCCGGTCCACCTGCCTTGTCCCCCTGGGCGCCCTGGGCCAGACTCCCTCCATGGACGGTTCCAGACCCCAACGCCTGGCGGCGCTCAACGACGAGGTGATCCGGTGCCGGGCATGCCCCCGCCTGGTGGCGTGGAGAGAGGAGGTGGCCCGGACGAAACGCGCCGCCTTCGCCGACGAGGACTACTGGGGGCGCCCCGTCCCCAGTTTCGGCGACCCCCGGGCCCGGCTCCTGGTGGTGGGCCTCGCCCCCGCGGCCCACGGCGCGAACCGGACCGGGCGGATGTTCACCGGGGATCGCTCCGGGGAATGGCTCTACCGGGCCCTGCACCGGGCCGGATTCGCCAACCGGCCGGAGGCGGAGCGCCCGGGGGACGGCCTGATCCTGGCGGACTGCTGGATCACCGCGGGAGTACGCTGCGCGCCACCGGCGAACCGCCCCACACCCCAGGAACGGCGAACCTGCCGCCCGTACCTGGAGCGGGAGATCGAGACCCTCCTCCCGGGACTCCGGGGGGTGGTGGCCCTCGGCTCCTTCGCCTTCGACCACCTCCTCCGGGTCTTCCGGGAGGAGGGGTTCCAGGTGCCTTCACCCAAGCCCCGGTTCGGCCACGGGGTGGAGGTGGAGATCCCCCTCCCTGCCGGTGACCGGCGCCTGCGCCTCCTGGGCTCCTACCACCCCAGCCAGCAGAACACCTTCACCGGAACCCTCACCGAGGCGGCCTTCGACCGGATCTGGACCCGGGCCCGGGAGCTGGTGGAGGGGGGGTGAGCTCCCCGGAGGCCCCCCTCCCGGGGACCGGTCCCCCAGCTCCCCGGGGGAGTGGAAGCACCGGGCCCACCCCGCTACCTTGAATCCACAGCCGCCAGGGGTACCCCGCCGGAACGGGGTTGAGACAGTCCCTTGGAACCTGATCCGGTTCGGACCGGCGTAGGGAGCGCGGCGCGTCGGGAGGCATCCCCTCCCCCGGGTCCCGGACCCGGCCCAGCGCGCGTCTCCCCTCCAGGGACGCGCGTTGTTGCGTTTCCGGGGGCGCCGATGGGCCGGGTCCCGACCCTTGCCCGGAGCCCGTCCCGTGCCCGAACCGTCCTCCGACTACGGAACCGCCTTCCCCAACTCCTTCAAGGTCCACGTGGAGGGCTCCCGGGGGATCCGGGTCCCCATGCGGGAGATCCGCCTCTCAGGTGGGGAGCCCCCCCTCCGGGTCCCGGACACCAGTGGTCCCCGGGGTCATGATCCCCGGGAGGGCCTCCCTCCCCTCCGGGCGGGATGGGAGGGATCCCGGGCCGGGAGCGCCCCGGGGGGGGTGGTGACCCAGATGCACTTCGCCCGTCGGGGGGAGATCACCCCGGAGATGGAGTTCGTGGCCCTCCGGGAGGGGATGGCCCCGGAGTTCGTCCGGAGCGAGGTGGCCCGGGGGCGGGCCATCATCCCCGCCAACATCCGGCATCCGGAGCTGGAGCCCACCATCATCGGGCGGAA
>JBJHCB010000327.1:0-3259 GCA_050485805.1 Gemmatimonadota bacterium
CCTTCTCCAGGACCCGGCGGAGGTCCGCCGCCCTGCCCAGCACCGCCGCCACGTCCACGCCCAGGTAGGCCGGGCCGAAGGGGGCGAGGGCCTCGGCGGTCTTCCGGAGCTGGGCCTCCGCGCCCCGCGCGTTCCCCCGCTGGAGATGCACTGCGGCGCTGGCCAAGAGGATGAGGCCCTGGTAGAAGCGGCTCCCCCCCTCCCGCCAGGGAGCTTCCAGGACCTCGTGGCTCTCCCAGGCATCCCCCCGGTTCAGGAGCTCCGTGAAGGTGCGAAGGGGCGCCGGCAGGGGGTGTTCCTCCCCGGGCCTCCGGTCCGGTTCCTCCCCGCCCACCACGGCGCTCCGCCGCTCCAGGAGGAGGACGTCGCGCCACCGGTCCCCCATCCGCCCCAGCCGCTCCCGCACCCCCACCTCCCGGAAGCCGTGCTTCCGGTGGAGGGCCACGCTGGGGACGTTCTCGGGAAAGATGCCGGCCTGGAGCGTCCAGAGCCCGGCCGCCTCGGAGGAGGCCACAAGGGTCCGGAGGAGGAGATCTCCCACCCCCCGCCCCCGGGCCTGGGCGGCCACGTACACGCTCACCTCGGCCACCCCGGCGTAGACGCAGCGGGAGGACACCGGCGAGAGGGCCGCCCACCCCAGGACGGTCTCCCCCTCCGCGGCCACCCACCGGGAGAGGGGAAGATGCCCGGAATGGAAGGCCTCCCACTCCGGCGGCTCGGTGCGGAAGGTGGCGTGACCCGAGGCGATCCCCTGGGCGTAGATCTCCCGGACCGCGGGCCAGTGGTGGGGTCCCAGGGGAAGGGCGGCGAGGCGCACCGTCATCTCATGCGGCTCCGCCCCCACCCGGCGCCCCCCGTCCTCCACCCTTCTTCCCCCGCTCCCGCCGCAGGAGGAGAGTGGCCAGCACCCCCAGGAGGAATCCGCCCAGGGTGGTGAGGATGAGGAGGATGACCGCGGGGGTCTCCACCTCCATCCAGAGGAACCGGGCCTCCACCGGGGCGGTGTTCTGCGCCACCGCCACGGCCAGGAGCAGGACCAGGAGGACGACACCCACGAGCTTCGCGGTCTTCATCGCTGGAGCACTCCCGTCTGGATGGAGGTGGGGGGCCGTCCCTACCGGGCCGTGTACCCCCCGTCGATGACCAGTTCCGTTCCGGTGACGAACCTCGATTCGTCGGACGCCAGGTAGAGGATCCCGTAGGCGATGTCGTCCACATGGCCCAGCTCACCCACGGGGTGCAGCGCCGCCAGGTCCTTCTTCCCCTCCTCCGGGTCCACTCCGGAACTCCGGAGGTGATTCTCCACCATGGGCGTCCAGATGTATCCGGGGTGCACCGAGTTGGCCCGGATCCCATCCTTGGCATAGAGGAGGGCGTCGGTCTTGGCCATGAGACGCACGGCCCCCTTCGAGGCGTGGTACGGGGGCACGTCGGGAGCCCCCACCAGGCCATAGATGGAGGAGAGGTGGATGAGGCTTCCCCCCCCGGCCCGCTTCATGGAGGGTACGGCGTGCTTCGTGCAGAAGAAGACCCCCTTCACGTTCACCCGCTGGACCCGGTCCCACTCCTCCTCGGTGATCTCGTGGGTGGGCTTGTTGGCTCCGGAGATGCCGGCGTTGTTCACCAGCACGGTGATCTCGCCGAAGGCCTCCACCACCTCCTCCATGACCCGCTCCACCTGGGCCTCGTCGCCCACGTCCAGGTGCCAGTAGCGGGCCGTGCCTCCCTGGGCCTGGATCCGCTCCACCACCTTCCGGCCCTGGTCGTCCAGGATGTCGGTGACGGCCACCTTCGCCCCTTCCCGGGCCAGGTGGATCGCCGTGGCTTCGCCGATCCCCACCGCGCCCCCCGTGACCACCGCCACCTTCCCGTCCACTCGCTTCATCTCCCACCTCCATTCGTTCCGGCCCGAGGGGGAAGCCATGCTCCCTGTCCACCCGGGCCCCGTTCGCAGGATTGAGCCGCGATGACCCTCGGCATGGGACATCCAGTCCCAGCCCCGGGGCCAACCCAGGGGCCAGCCCGGGGGAAGGACCTCCCCCGAAGGACCGCCGCGGAGAAGCCCCGACCGGGCCCAACGCCGCGGAGCCGGGGCCGGAGAAGGAGGGTGTCCGGGCTGGAGCCTCCCTTCTCCTGCCATGGATGGGTGCAGGGGACGTGCCGCACCGGTGCCGCCCCTTGGGAGGAGAGAAGAGGGACCGGCGGCGGGAGGGGCCCCTCCCGGGGCTCAGCCTCCTCCGGGTCCGGGGAGGTGCCCGGTGGGGGGGTCGCCCCGCCGCTCCACGATGGCCTGGTGGACCCGCGTCTTGAAGCGCTCCCGGAATCCGCCTCCCCCGGCGGGGGAGACCTGGGCGTTCACGATGGTGATCATGTTCTCCACGGGGTCGATCCAGAACCGGGTCCCCGCGGAGCCGTCCCACCAGAACTCCCCGGGACTCACGGCGTGGCCATAGGCCGAGGGGTCCAGGGCCACGGCGAAGCCCCCCAGGCTCCAGCCGGAGCCGGCCCAGTACCCGCTCCCCCCCAGGGGGAGGAGGGCGTCGGGGACTGCGTTCTCCCGGGCCACCCGCACGGCCTCCGGGCTCAGGAGCCGCACCCCGTCCACCACCCCGTCCTCCAGGAGGAGGCGGGAGAAGCGCAGGAAGTCCTCGGTAGAGGCCACGAGCCCCACCCCGGCGCTCACCAGGGCCCGCTCCCCCGTCACCGGGACGGTCTCCATCTCGTGGGGGCGAAGGACCCCGGAGGCGTCGGGGCGGACCACCGGGACCAGGCGGGCCCGGCGGGGTCCCTCCACCCGGAAGACGGCGTCCCGCATCCCCAGGGGCTCGAAGATCCGCTCCCGGAGGAAGGCCTCCAGGGGCTGCCCCGAGGCCACCTCCACCACCCGCCCCAGGATCTCCGCGTGCATCCCGTACCGGTAGCGGGTGCCGGGATCCTCGAAGAGGGGGAGCGCCGCCACCCGGTCCACCACCTCCTCCAGGGTGCGGTCCCACCCGTGGACGTCGTGGGCCCGGTAGAGGGCCGAGGACCGGCTCCCCATCCCCGAGGTGTGGGTGAGGAGGTGGGCCAGGGTGACCTCCCCCCGGCGGGGGCGGGTGTCGGTGGGATCGGTGGAGGTGGGGTCCCGGAGGACCGCCTGCTCCGCGAACCCTGGGAGCCACCGGGTCAGGGGGTCGTTCACATCCAGGCGCCCCTCGTCGTGGAGCATGAGGATGGCCACCGAGGTGACGGGGCGGGTCATGGAGTACATGCGGAAGAG
>JBJHCB010000328.1:0-3254 GCA_050485805.1 Gemmatimonadota bacterium
ATGGGGCGCTCCTACGGGCGGCGGTGGGGGCGGGGGCTCAGGGCATCGTCCTGGCGGGAGTGGGACGGGGGAACATCACCCCGGATCAGGCGGAGGCGGTCCGGGAGGCCCGGGAAGCCGGGGTGATGGTGGTGGTGGGGAGCCGGACGGGGGCGGGCCGGGTGCCGGTCCCACGGGGTCCTCCTCCTCCGGGTGACGGACCTCCCGGGGCCCTCCTGGGCGCCGGGGACCTCACTCCCCAGAAGGCCCGGATCCTCCTCATTCTGGCGCTCACCCGCACCCGGGACCCCGGGGAGCTGGAAGCCCTCTTTTCCGCGCCCTGACCGGGGAGGGGCCGGGGTTCCTCAGTGGGCTCCGGGGGGGAGGGGGGTGGCCACCAGGAGGGCGGTGAGGAGGAGCACCACCCCAGCCGCGGCCACCTCCATCCAGGCGCTCCGCCGGACCCACCGGGCGCCCCCTGGCGTGTCTGCCCGGGCAAGCCCCCGTTGCCAGTTCAGCCAGCCCAGTCCCATCACCCCCAGGGCGGCCAGGATCTTGAGGGAGAGGATCCGGCCGTACGGCTCCCGCCACAGGACCCCCCATTCGTGGACGTGGAGTCCCGAAAGGACGACCCCGAGGAAGACCAGTCCGCCCACCGAGACCATGGCCAGGGGCGAAAAGGCCCGGAGCTGGGAAGCCAGGATCCGGGGCTCCCGCTGCCCCCCCGGGCCCGTCGCCGGGGTCACCGCCAGGATGAGGGCCAGGGTGCCCACCCAGGCCCCCGCGGCCAGGACGTGGCCGGCGTCCAGCGCCACCGCCATCCCCCGGTTCACGGGAACCGACATGGCGTGGCTGGTGAGGCCCAGGGATAGGCAGAGTCCCACCACTCCCACCAGCGCCGGCCACCAGGGGGGCGGGAGCTCCAGGGCCCGGGGGGCCGTCCGGGGGATCCCTTCGGGCGTGAGTCCCGGAGGAGGGGGAGGCCGCCCGGACCACGGTCCCCGGAGGAGGAGGAAGGAGGTGCCGAGAAGTCCCAGGAGGGCGCCCTGCCCCATCCACACGGTCCCCCAGAAGGTGTTCCGGAGGAGGAAGGCCAGATCCTCCGAGAGGGGCGCGAAGGGGTCCCGGAACTCCTGGACCTGAAGCCAGAGGCGGAGTCCCCAGGCCAACACCAGGACGAGGCTGACGGCGACCCCTGCCCCGGCCATGCGTCGTTCCAGGGCCGTCACCTCAGGATGTTCGCGTTCCGGGTGGGTTTCGCCCAGGTGGGCGCGGAGACGGGGCACCACCGCTCCCCTCCACGCCACCACGCCGGTGACCAGGAGGGTTCCGGCAAAGAAGAGCCAGCGGGCCAGGGGTGGCCCCAGGACTTCGGACATGGGACGGGCATCGCGGGGCGTCAGTGACCGGAATCCGGGTCGATCCGCCCCGGACGGGCCCCTATAGTTTCGGGTCGGGGGCTCGGGGACAAGGGGTCCGGGTTGAACGGCCGGCCCGGGTCCGCCCGACCGGATCGCGTCCGGCCGGGTCGGTGGCGGGAGTGGACCTCCGTTCTCCAGGGCTCCTGGGCGCGGCCGGGGGGTACCTGGACCTCCATGGTCCGCCGTCTCCCCCCGACCCTCCTGGCCCTGGTCCCCGCCCTCCTCCTGGGGGTCGGGTTCCTGGCTCTCCTCCTCCACGGCGGATTCCGGGGCGAACTCGTGGCGGTGTGGGGCCTCCTCATGGAGGGAGACCCCGAGCCCCTGCGTGCCTGGCTCCTGGGCTTCGGTGCCTGGGCGCCCGCGGTGTCCGCCCTCCTCCAGGTGGCCACCTCCGTCTTTCCCCCCGGGCCCTCCTTCGTGGTGGCCATCGCCAACGCCATGCTCTTCGGGATGATCTGGGGGGGGATCCTCACCTTCGTGACCGCGCTCCTGGCCGCGGCGGTCTGCTTCGGCATCGCCCGGGTGGTGGGTCGGCCCGGCGTGGAGCGCCTCGTCTCCTCCCGGAGCCTGGAGCGAATGGACGCGTTCATGGCCCGCCGGGGGCTCCTGGCCGTCTTCCTGGGCCGGATCATCCCCTTCATCAACCCCGACGTGGTGAGCTATGCCGCCGGGGTGACAGGGATCCGGTGGGCCCCCTTCCTCCTGGCCATCGCGGCGGGGTCCATCCCCGCCACCCTCTTCTATTCGGTGGTGGGCGCCACCGCCCTGGAGGCCTCCGGATGGGTGATCCTCTCCGTCATGGCGGTGAGCACCGTTCCCCTCTTCCTCCTCTTCCTCTTCCGCCGGAGGATCCTGGCGTGGAGCTACCGCAGGGAGCGCCGGCTGCGGGATCTGGCCAGGGCGAAGCTGGGGCTGGAGGGGACCCCCGAGGAGTGACGGGTCCGACCCGCCCCCCCCCGGGAGGGGTCAATCCTCTGCCGGCTCCAGGGGACGGGCGCGGCGCTGGGCATCCCTGGCCACCCGTCGCCCCTCCTCCACGTCCACGAACCAGAGGATGCCGGCCCCCACCACGAAGAAGGCCAGGATGGAGAGGATTCCCAGACGGCTCGATCCGGTGGCGCTGGCCACGATCCCCATGACCGATGGACCCACCATTCCGGCAAACTTGTCCATGACGCCGTAGAAGCCGAAGAGCTCTCCCGACTTGTACGCCGGGATCATGCTGGCGAAGAGGGAGCGGGAGAGGGCCTGCGTCCCCCCCTGCACCATCCCCACCATGACGGCCAGGATCCAGAAGTGGAGGGCCGACGTCATGAAATAACCCACCACCGTGACGCCCATGTAGACCGCGAGCCCCAGGAAGATGGCGGGCTTCGTCCCGATCCGACCCGCCAGGGTCCCGAAGAGGAAGGAGAACGGGACGCCCACGAACTGGACCAGGACGATGGCGCCGATCATGTGGCCCCCGTCGATCCCCACCTCCGCCCCGTAGAGGGAGGCCATCCGGATGATGGTCCCGATCCCGTCCCCGTAGACCAGGTATGCGATGAGGAGGAGGAAGGCGTGGCGGTAGGAGCGGAGCTCCCGGAAGGTCGTCTTGATCCGGTTCAGGGCGAAGCGGAAGGTGCTCTTCTCCACCACCTCGCCCGGGGCGAGCTCGGCGGGGGGCTCCGGGATCTGCCGGAGGAGGGGGATGGTGAAGACGCCCCACCAGATGGCCACCGCCACGAAGGAGAGGCGGACCGCAAGAGTGCCCTCCGGAAGGCCGAAGAGCCCCGGCATCTGGATCATGAGGAGGCAGAACGCCAGGAGGAGCCCCGCCCCCAGGTAGCCCACGGCGAAGGCGCCGGTGGA
>JBJHCB010000329.1:0-3253 GCA_050485805.1 Gemmatimonadota bacterium
CCCGCACCCTGTCCAGGTCCAGCACGTACCCCTCCAGCCTGCCCGCTCCGGGAACCAGGAGGAGGTTCTTCACGTTCAGGTCGGCATGGCCGATCCCCCGGTCCCCGAGAAGGCGGACCAGGCGCCCGGACAGCTCCAGGGCCTCCAGCCGTCGGTCCCCCCTCTCCTCCCGGCCCGGGACGAGGAGCCGGGCCAGGGTCACGGACCCGGGGATGTACCGGGTGACGAGGTCTCCACGGTAGACCGGCCCCCGCCCGTAGACGGCTCCCGCCATGGCCAGGGGAGTGGGCACCCCCCTCCGGAGGCAGGCTTCTCCCGCCGCCAGCTCCGCGAAGGGGCGGGGGAGGGCCCAGCTCCGGAGGTAACGGTCTCCGGTGAGGGGAGCCAGCAGGCCTCCCCTATGGAAGTGCCGCACCGCCCACCGCTCCCCGCCCCCCGCCCCCTCCACCAGGTGTACGGGCCCCCGGCCGTGGAGATCGCCCCTCTTCCGGGTCAGGGCCTGCGCCCCGGCGGCCCGGTGGAGTTCCCCCTCCCCCTCCAGCAGTCCGGCCACCCGCTCCTCGGCGCCGGGACGGACCCACACCGTGGCCTCACCCCTGCGCAGGAGGCGGAAGGGAGGAACGGGCGCGTCCAGGGAGGGAAGGGGGGACAGGGGGTATGGAGGTGGGGGGGACGGGAAGGGAGGGGCCGGAGCGGTGGGAGGCCGAGGGTGGGGCCTGGAGCCGGAAGCCGGCTCGCCCCGCACCCTCCCGGGAGGGCGAAGATGGGGCCCACCGCCGGACGGTGGAAGGGGAGGATGCGGGGCGGCGACCCGGACCGGGGTCGGGAGCCTCCTCCTCCTTGGCCGGGGACCGGGTCTTCCGGTAGGTTGGGGCATGGCCAGAATCGCCCGAAAGATCCTCTGGGTCGACGACGAGATCGACCTGCTGAAGCCCCACCTCCTCTTCCTGGAGCAGCGGGGGTACCGGGTGGACGCCGTGGCCAACGGGGACGATGCGCTGAGCCTCCTCCGGGGGGCTCCCTACGACCTGGTCCTCCTGGACGAGCAGATGCCGGGGCTCCGGGGGCTGGAGGTGCTGGAGATCCTCCGCCGCGAGGACCCCCATGCCCGGGTGGTGATGATCACCAAGTCGGAGGAGGACCGGACCATGACGGAGGCCATCGGCCGCCGGGTGGACGACTACCTGGTGAAGCCGGCGAGCCCCTTCCAGGTCCTCTCCGCGGTGACCCGCATCCTGGAGGGGTCCTCCATCCGCCAGCAGCAGGTGGCCCAGGACTTCGCCGCCCGGTGGCCGGCCCTGGGCCGTCACCGGGAGGACGCCGAGGAGGCCGAGGATTTCGCCGCCCTCTATTCCGAGCTGGTGGACTGGCACATCCGCCTGGAGAGCGCTGGAGAGGACGGGCTCCTGGAGACGGTGGAGGCCCTCATGACGGACCTCCGCCGGGACTTCGGACCCTGGATCCGCGAGATCTACCCCGATTGGATGGCGGACCGGGAGGGCTCCCCCCTCCTCTCCCCGGACCTGGTCTCCCACTTCCTGGTCCCCCGGCTGGAGGGAGAGCCCGTCCTCTTTGTCGTCCTGGACTGCATGCGCCTGGACCAGTGGCGCGTCATGCTCCCCCTCCTCACCCCCCTGTTCGAGGTGGAGGAAGCCCTCCACTACTCCATCCTCCCCACGGCGACGCCCTATTCCCGGAACGCCATCTTCTCGGGGCTCTTCCCCGACGAGATCGCCCGGGAGCGGCCGGAGTGGTGGGAGCGCTTCGACGACGAGGGGAGCCTGAACGACTTCGAGGACGAGCTCCTGGCCGCCCAGCTCCACCGGGAGATGGGTCGACCGGTGTCCATCCACTACGAGAAGGTCTTCTCCGACCGGGAAGGGGACCAGCTCCGGGCCCGGGTCCGCTCCGCCCTGGGGAGGGGGACCGAGGTGGTGGCCCTGGTCTTCAACTTCATGGACGTCCTCATCCATTCCCGGTCCGAGTCGCCGGTGTTCATGGAGATGGCCCGGGACGAGCGATCCCTCCGGCACCTCACCCGGAGCTGGTTCGAGCGCTCCACCCTCTTCCAGCTCCTCCGGGAGGCGTCGTCCCAGGGTCTCCGGGTGGTCCTCACCACGGACCATGGCTCCATCCTCTGCCGGAGGCCCACCACCGTCTTCGCCCGGCGGGACGCCACCTCGAACCTCCGCTACAAGTTCGGCCAGGACCTCCGGGCCGAGGACGCCTCCACCGTCTTCGCCACCCGGGACCCCGAGGACCTCCGCCTTCCCCCGGGGCGCCTGGGAATGAGCTACGTCCTCTCCCTGGAGGACTACTACATGGTCTATCCCACGAAGCTCAGGGAATACCAGGCGCGGTATCGCGACGCCTTCCTCCACGGAGGCGTGAGCCCGGAGGAGATGATCGTCCCCGTGGCCCTCATGGAGCCCCGCCCCCGGTGAGGGGGCCCGGCGCCCTCTCCCGGCGGGACGTCCCCCGGTGACCCTCTACCTCCGGATCCTCCGGTACCTCCGCCCCTACCTCCATGTCTTCGTGCTGGCGGTGGTGGCCACCTCGGTCTTCGCGGCCCTGGACGCCTTCTCCCTCGCCCTCCTCATCCCGTTCCTCCGCACCCTCTTCGCCGACGACCCGGGGGAGGCCGGAGGGGCGGCCGCGCCGGACGACGACCTCCTGGAGCGGCTCCTGGACGGGACGCTGGGGCGCTTCGTGGACCTGGGGGCCCCTCCCGCCGAGGCCATGCAGGGGATCATCCTCTTCCTCCTGGTGGTCTTCCTGGTCAAGAACGTCTTCGACTACCTCCGGAATTACCTGGTGGCCTGGATCGAGCAGGCGGTGACCCGGGACCTCCGGAACGAGGCGTATCGTCACCTGGTGGAGTTGGACCTCACCTTCTTCGGCCGGACCCGGGTGGGGCAGATCATCTCCCGCCTCACCCATGACGTGGAGCAGCTCCGGACGCTGGTGACCAAGGAGCTGGCCCGGATCCTCTCCTCGGTGCTGGAGCTCACGGCGGCCCTCGCCCTCATGCTCCTCATCTCCTGGAAGCTCACCCTGGCGGCCTTCGTGGTCCTGCCGGGGATCTTCGCCATCTGGGGACCCCTCCTCCGCCGGGTGCGGCGGGGGGATCGGACCATCCTGAACCTGGCGGGGGAGGTGAACAGCCACATCCAGGAGACCCTTTCGGGGATCCGGCTGGTGAAGTCCTCGGCGGCGGAGGCCCACGAACGGGACCGGTTCCGCCGCCTCACCT
>JBJHCB010000330.1:0-3244 GCA_050485805.1 Gemmatimonadota bacterium
GTGGACCCCCGCGGTGACGCCGTCGGTGAACTCGGCGATGGGGACCGGGTGGGCCGGGTCATAGAGCTGGGCGATGACCAGACCGTTCCTCCGGTCCGCCGCCCCCTCCCGGGTGAAGACCATGTACCGTCCGTCGGGGGTGGTCATGAGGTCGTTCACCCGACGCGTGTTCGCCACCACCGAATCGGTGACGATGGGGTTCGCCGGGTCGGAGATGTCCAGGGCATAGAACCGGTCCCCACCACTCCCGGTCCCGAGGTAGGCGTTCACCCCGTTGGGATGGAGCCAGACCTCCTCGGTGGTGAAGAGGGTCCGGGGAAGCCGACCCACCACCTCCACCGGGCGGCGGACATCCCGGGCCTCCAGATCCACCGCAGCCTGGGCGGTGGCCCCTCCGAAGCTGGCGATGATGGTGTACTCTCCGGGGTCGTAGCCCACAAAGCGTCCCTCGTCGTCCATGAGCCCCTGCCCGGGGAAGAAGCTCCAGACCGGTCGCAGCCCCTCGATCTCCTGCCCCTGGTCGTCCAGGGCCCGGGCCTGGAACCGGACCACGTCCCCCTGGCGGGCCGAGAGCTCCCCGGGGGAGAGCTCCACCCGGGCCACCCCCGTCCCCAGGACCTCCACCGACCGGGTGGCCTCCACCCCGCCCACAGCCGCCCGCACGGTGGCCGTCCCCGGACCCACGGCGGTCACCACCCCCCGGGCCGAGACCTGGAGGACGGAGGCGTTGGAGCTGGACCAGTCCACCAGATCGTCCCGGAGGTCGTCGTCCCGGGAGAAGCTCCGGGCCGTCACCCGGAACGCCTGTCCCACCACCATCCGCTCCGGCGCGGTCCCCAGGTCGATGCGGGCCGCGGGACCGGGGACGATCCGGACGTCCACCCGCTGGATGAGGGGAGGCTCGCCCGGGCGGAAGGCCACCACCGACACCGGGATGGTGGCCGTGGCCCCGGCGTGGACCATCCCGTCCTCCCGGACCTCCGCCTCGAAGTGTCCCCCGGCCATGAAGAACCGGATGGGGATCCCGGAGACCGACGTGCCGGAGGCGTCCTGGAGATGGGCCTGGAGCTGGAGGCTGTCTCCGGGATGCATGACGGGCTCCGTGGGCGTCACCACGATCCGGAACTCGTCGGAGCGGGGGGCGTCGGGGGACGAGCCGTCCACTGCAGGCGCCAGTTGCAGGGCCGCAGCCAGGAGGAGGGACGTGAAGGGCATTCGGGACCTCCCGAGGGGGTACGAGGGTTCAACGCACACCGAATCGGCGCTGCTACCCCACGAACCCGTCGAAGATTCCCCCCATGATCGGTCTTCCCGTCCCGCGTCCCCGGTCCTTCCCCGGCCCCCTGGCGTGGGGGGTGGGGCTCCTCTTCCTCGGTCCCCTGGCGCTGGGGGCGCTTCCCCTCCCCGGCCCCGCTGCAGGGGCCGACGGGATCGATCCCGATCCCCCTCTCCCGGACCGGGAATACCACGTCTGGGTGGCGTCGGAGGCCACGGACCGGGTCCACCTGGTGCGCTGGGGCCCCGACGGCGCCGAGCTGGTCCGGACCGTCTCGGTGAGCCTCCTCCCCACCGAGGCGGACGGCCCCCACGGGCTCGCCATCTCCCCGGACGGGGCCCACCTCTTCGTCACCACGGGACATGGGCGGCCCTACGGATACCTGGCCAAGTACGATGCGGAGTCGGGCCGGCGGCTGGGACGGACCATGCTGGGCCACTTCCCCGCCTCCCTGGAGGTGACGCCCGACGGCGAGTACGCCTTCGTTGCGAACTTCAACCTCCATGGTGACATGGTCCCCTCCTCGGTGTCGGTGGTGGGCCTCCGGGACATGGTGGAGGTGGCCCGACTGGAGACCTGCACCATGCCCCACGGATCGCGGCTTTCCCCCGATGGGCGGCGCCACTACTCCACCTGCATGATGGACGACCTGCTGGTGGAGGTGGACACCTGGGGGCTCGAGGTCTCCCGGCACTTCCTCCTGACCCCCGGTGGGGAGGAGGGACGGGCCGGACGCCCGGGAGCACACGGGGGCGGAGGGCACCATGGGGCCCACGATCCCGGTCACGCCGCCCACGGCCCCGGGCATGATCACGACGAGGGCCACCTCTGCTCCCCCACCTGGGCCCAGCCCTCCCACGACGGCGGCTCCGTCTTCGTGGCCTGCAACCTCTCCAACGAGGTGGTGGAGGTGGACGCGGAGTCCTGGACGGTGCGCCGGCGCCTCCCGGCGGCAGACGGGGTCTACAACGTGGAGGTGACGCGCGACGGCCAGCTCCTGGTGGCCACGAACAAGCGGGACAACTCCGTCTCCCTCTTCCACCTGGCCTCCGGGGAGGAGGTGGCCCGCATCCCCACCCTCCGGCCCGTGGTCCACGGGGTGGTGATCTCCCCCGACGACCGCTACGCCTTCGTCTCGGTGGAGGGGGTGGGCTCGGAGCCGGGGACGCTGGAGATCCTCGACCTGGAGCGGAGGGAGACGGCGGCCCGGGTGGACGTGGGGCAGATGGCCGCCGGCGTGGTCTTCTGGCGGTGACCGACGGCCGTCCCCTTCCGGTCCTGAACCGACACAGCCGGGAACTCACCGGGGTCCCCGCCCGGGTGAGCGCCCGGGCGATGCTCCATGCTACCGGGATCTCCCCGGAGGAGATGGGCCTCCCCCAGGCGGGGATCGCCTCCATGTGGTGGGAGGGGAACCCCTGCAACATGCACCTCCTGGGGCTGGCGGACGCCGTGGCGGAGGGGGTACGGGGGGCAGGGCTCGTCCCCCGGCGCTTCAACACCATCGGGGTGAGCGACGGGATCTCCATGGGCACCCCGGGGATGAGCTTCTCCCTCCAGTCCCGGGACCTCATCGCCGACTCCATCGAGACGGTGGTGTCCGCCCACTTCTACGACGGCCTGGTCTGCCTTCCCGGGTGTGACAAGAACATGCCCGGCTCCCTCATGGCCATGGGACGGCTGGATCGGCCCTCCCTCATGGTCTATGGCGGAACGATCCGGGCGGGGCGCGTGGGGGAGGAGGCCATCGACCTGGTGAGCACCCTGGAGGCGTACGGAGAGCGTCTGGCCGGCCGCATCGACCAGGCCCGACTGGACGAGGTGGTGCGGAACGCCTGCCCCGGCCCGGGGGCCTGCGGGGGGATGTACACCGCCAACACCATGGCCAGCGCCGCCGAAGCCCTGGGGATGACCCTTCCCTACAGCGCCTGCACCCCGGCCACCGATCCGGCGAAGGAGGAGGAGTGC
>JBJHCB010000331.1:0-3243 GCA_050485805.1 Gemmatimonadota bacterium
CCTCCCACATCCCCATGACCGACCCCGGTACCCCGACCGCCAGGTGCCCCAGCACCGACGCGTCGGTGAGGGCTCCCCCGTCGTCGAGGTACATGTCCCGATGGGCCGCGCGGGGAGCGGTTTCCCGGAAGTCCAGGGCGGAGGTCTCTCCATCCGCGGTCCGGGTGATCATGAACCCACCCCCCCCGATGTTCCCCGCCGACGGGTTCACCACGGCCAGGGCAAAGGAGACGGCGATGGCGGCGTCCATGGCCGTTCCCGCGTCCACCAGGACATCCATCCCCACCCGGGTCGCCAGCTCGTCCGTGGTGCTCACTCCGCCGAGCCGGGCCGTCACCGGGAGGGCATCGGCGGGGAAGGCCCAGCCCTCCGGGAAGGCGATCTCCGCCCTGGGGACGTCCTGGGGAGCCCTGGGGGGGAGCTCGCCGGGGGCACACCCTGCGCCGGCGATCCCCGCGAGAAGGGCAGCCGAGACAAGGGCGGCCGAGACGGGGGCGGGGAAGGGAAGGGAGGGCTCCGGGGGCATGGGACCTGACTCCCTGGCTGGGGGGGAGGGCGCCCGGAGGGCGCGGGGCGGGGGGCGGGTTTGGCGCCGGAAACCGGCGTCCGTTAGCTTCCGGCCTCCAAAGGGAGGACACCCGCCCCGCCAGGGCATTACACCTCCCGAAGGTAGGCGGGGGGTTCCCACCACAACACCCCGCATCGCCTCCTCCACCCCTCCGCCCGGAGCTTCCGCCATGCTGGATGCCCGGCTCACGGAACAGCGCAACCCCCGGTCCTCCGACCTGGACCGCCTGTCCCCCCTGGAGCTGGTCCGGCTCATCAACCGGGAGGACCGGGAGGTGGCCGAGGCGGTGGGGCGGGAGGCGGAGGCCCTTGCCCGGGGGGTGGAGCTCGTGGCCGAGACCCTGGCGGGAGGAGGCCGACTCTTCTACGTGGGGGCCGGGACCAGCGGACGGCTGGGGGTGCTGGACGCCGCCGAGATGCCCCCCACCTTCGGCACCGACCCGGATCGGGTGCAGGGGATCATCGCCGGCGGGTACGAGGCGCTGGTCCGGGCCCGGGAAGGAGCCGAGGACCGTCCCGGGGATGGGGCCCGGGATCTGGAAGCCCGGGGAGCTCGCCCCGGCGATTTCGTCCTGGGGATCGCCACCTCCGGGACCACCCCCTACGTCCACGGCGCGCTGGACCGGGCCCGGGAGCTGGGGGCCCGCACGGGGTTCCTCCTCTGCACGCCGCCGCCCCCCGGGCTCCGGGAGCGCCACGACCTGGTCATTGCCCCCCTGGTGGGCCCCGAGGTGGTCACCGGGTCCACCCGGATGAAGGCCGGGACCGCCACGAAGCTGGTGCTCAACACCCTCACCACCGGGGCCATGGTCCGGATGGGGAAGGTGTGGGGGAACCTCATGGTGGACCTTCAGGTCACCTGCCGGAAGCTCCAGGATCGGGGGGAGCGGATCCTCCGGGTCACCCTCGAGGTGGAGGAGGACCGGGCCAGGGAGCTCCTGGCGAGGGCCGGGGGCCAGGTGAAGACGGCGCTGGTCATGGGGGGCCGGGAGGTGGACCGGGAGGAGGCGGAGCGGCTCCTGGCCGAAGCCTCCGGGAGGGTGGGGGTGGTGCTGGGAAGGAGTCCTCCGTGACCCACGGGGTCCTGAGGGTGGGGGGGCTCCTCTCCGGCACCTCCATGGACGGGGCCGACGCCATCCTCCTGGAAGTCGGGGGGACGGACCCCATGGCCCTGGAGTGGCGGGTCCTGGCCTTCCGCTCCGACCCCTGGCCCGAGCCTCTCCGGGCGCGGATCGGCGCGGCCTGTCGTGGTGGGGACGGCCGGGCCCTGGGTCACCTCCACGTGGAGCTGGGGGAAGCCTTCGCCCGGGTCTTCCTGGCCCTCCTGGGGGAGGCGGGGGTGGACCCGGGGGAGGTGGCCGCTGTGGGCTCCCACGGGCAGACCGTATGGCACGAGCCGCCGGGAGGAGGGGTCCGGGGCTTCTCCCTCCAGCTCGGGGACCCCGCCACCCTGGCGGAGCGGACCGGGATCCCGGTGGTCCATGACTTCCGGGCCCGGGATCTGGCCGCAGGGGGTCACGGAGCCCCCCTGGTCCCCTGGCCGGACCGGGTCCTTCTCCATCGGCCGGGGGTGGGCCGGGCCCTCCAGAATCTCGGGGGGATGGGGAACGTCACCTTCCTCCCCGCCTCGGGGGACCCTGGAGGGATCGTGGCCTTCGACACGGGTCCGGGAGTGGCCCTCCTGGATGGGGCCGCCCGACGGGCCTCGGACGGGGCCGAGCCCTACGATCTGGACGGGAGGCGTGCCGCCCGGGGACGGGTGGACCCGGAGTTGCTGGAGTCGCTCCTGGCCCACCCCTTCTTCCGACTCCCGCCCCCTCGCTCCACCGGCCGGGAGACGTTCGGGGACGTCTTCCTGGACGGGGTGGTGGCCCGCGTCCCGCCCCGGGACGCCCGGGAGTGGGACGACCTCCTGGCCACCCTCACCGCCCTGACGGCGGAGAGCGTGGCCCGGGCGTTCCGGGACCACCTTCCCGCCGGGGAGGTGGGCGAGGTGGTCCTGGCGGGAGGCGGGGCCCGGAACCCCGCCCTGGTCCGGGCCCTCACCGAGGCCCTCCACCCCCTCCCCGTGCGCATCGGGGCCGACGCCCTGGGGGTCCACCCCGACGCCCGGGAGGCGGCGGCCTTCGCCATCCTGGCCTGGGCCCATCTCCGGGGTGTTCCTGGGAGCCTTCCCCAGGTCACCGGGGCGGCCGGTCCCCGTGTGCTGGGGTCCCTCACCCCGGGTGGCCGGGGGAGCCCGTGACCCCGGAGCGGCGCTCCCTCCTCCTGGCCGGAGGGTTCCTGGTTCCGGTGGTGGCCGGGGTCCTGGCCTCCGTCCTCACCCCCGCTCCCCACACCGGGGGGGACAACGCGGCCTACCTCGCCCTGGGGCACGCCCTGCAGCAGGGGCTGGGGTACGTGGAGCTCTGGGAGCCCGGAAGCCCGCCCCACACGAAGTACCCCCCTGCCTTTCCCGTCCTCCTGGCGGGGCTCATGGCCCTGGGGGCGTCGGGGTGGGTGGCCTTCAAGGGGATGGTGGCGTTCCTGGTCGCCCTGGGGGTGCTCCTGGTCTTCATCTGGGCGGCGGACCGGCGGGGCCCCCTGGCGGGGATCGGGGTGGCCCTCCTCACCCTCCTCTCGGCGGGGTGGCTGGACGCCGGGCGGTGGATCCTCTCCGAGCCCCTCTTCCTCCCC
>JBJHCB010000332.1:0-3214 GCA_050485805.1 Gemmatimonadota bacterium
GCCCGGCGAAGATCACCGACTGGGTGGAGCCGGGACGGTCCATGAGGTAGACCACCGGCGCCTCGGGGAGCCCCACCGGGGCCAGGTTCTTCTCCGGGACCTCGCCGGGGGCCCAGTGGGAGAAGAGACGCTCCAGGCGGGGGGTCAGCTCCTCCAGGGAGACGTCCCCCACCACCACCAGGGTGGCATTGTTGGGGCGATACCAGGTCTCATGGAAGCGCGCCAGTTCCGCCCGGTCCAGGGCCATCACCGACGCCTCGGTCCCGGAGCCGGTGAGGGGGGTGCCATAGGCATGGTCCTCCCCGTACAGGAGGGCCGGGATGACCCGGAGCCCCATCTGGACCGGGGTCACCTTCTCCCGCTGGATCTGGGCCAGGCGCTGCCGCTGCTCCCGCTGGAAGTCGGCCTCGGGGAAGGTGGGGTTCAGCGCCACGTCGGCGAAGAGCTCCAGGGAGGCGTCCAGGTTCTCGTTGAGGATGGAGGCCGATACCGAGGAGGCGTCCACGTTGGCCCCCGAGCCCAGGGTCATGCCCAGCAGGGCGGTCTCCTCGGCGATCTCCAGCGAGGAGCGGCTCCCGGTGCCGTGGGTGAGCATGGCCGCGGTGAGGCTCGCCGTGCCCGGACGGGCGTGGGAGTCCGCGGCGTACCCCGCATCCACCACCAGGCTCAGGTTCACCAGGGGGACGGCGTCCCTCTGGGCCAGCACCACCTCGAGGCCGTTGGAGAGGGTGGTCCGCTGGAACTCGGGGAAGCGTACGTCGGGCTGGGTCTCGGGCATGGGAAGGGTGGAGCGGTCCGCCACCGCCTCCGCCACCCGGTGCTCGGGATAGGGGTGGACCTCCAGGACGAAGGAGCCGTCCCCGAGCCACTCCCGCGCCACCCGGAGGAGGTCCTCGGCGGTGGCCGACTCGATGCGGGCCAGGCGCTCCCGGTACCGTCCCGGATCTCCCCCATAGACCTCGTGCTCCGCCAGGATGTCCGACTTCCCGCCGAAGCCCCCGATGCGCTCGATCCCCCGGAGGAAGGAGGCCCGCATCTGGGTCTTCACCCGCTGGAGCTCCCGCTCCGTGGGGCCCTCCTCGAGGAAGCGGGCGATCTCCTCGTCCATGAGGCGTTCCACCTCGCCCAGCCCCTCCCCGGGGCGGGCGGTGGCCCACAGGATCACCTGGCCGGCGATTTCCCGGAGGGGGGTGAAGCCCACCACGTCGGTGGCCACCTGCTCCTCCTGGACGAGGCGGCGCTGCAGGCGGGAGGCCCGGCCCTGGGTGAGGAGGTTCGCCACCATCTCCAGCTGATGGGCCTCCTCGGTGCCCCACTGAGGGACGTTCCAGACCCGATAGAGGCGGGCCTGGGGAACCCGGTCCTCCATGCGGGCCCGATGCTCGCCTTCCAGGCGGGGCACCCAGGCCCGCTGCCGGGTGAGGGGCGGGCCGGGAGGGATGTGGCCGAAGTGGTGCTCCACCTTCTGCCGGGCGGTCTCGGGGTCGATGTCGCCGGCCACCACGATGACGGCGTTGGCCGCGCCGTAGAACTCCTCGAACCACTCGTGGACGTCGTCCAGGGTGGCGGCCTCCAGGTCCTCCATGTACCCGATGACGGGCCAGCGGTAGGGATGCCCCTCGGGGAAGGTGTTCTCCTGGATGTAGGTGAAGACGCGACCGTAGGGCTGGTCCTCCCCCTGGCGCTTCTCGTTCTGGACCACCCCCCGCTGCTCGTCCAGCGTCTCCTGGGTCACCGCCCCCAGGAGGTGGCCCATCCGGTCCGCCTCGAGCCAGAGGACCATGTCCAGGGCCGGGGTGGGGACGTTCTGGAAGTAGTTCGTCCGGTCGGTGTTGGTGGTGCCGTTCAGGTCGGTGGCGCCCACCCGCTCCAGGGGAACGAAGAAGTCGTCGTCGAAGTTCTCGCTCCCGTTGAACATGATGTGTTCGAAGAGGTGCGCGAACCCGGTGCGTCCCGGGCGCTCGTCCTTCGAGCCCACGTGGTACCACACGTTCACCGCCACGATGGGGGCCTTGCGGTCCTCGTGGACGATGAGGCGGAGGCCGTTGGAGAGGACGAAGCGATGGAACGGGATGAGGCCGTCGGCCTCGGCCTGGGCGCCGGTCTCGGGGCCGAGGGGCGGGGACTGCGCGAGGGCGGGCGTGGGGTTCATGAGCAGGAGGGAAGCGAATGCGGACAGGAACAGGGTCTTCATGGACGACTCCGGATTTCGGAGGGAAACACCATGGGAAAGATCGGGCCTCCGACGCGGTTGGGGGAGGCGGGCGAGTGAGCGGAACGGGAGCCCGCCCCGAGGGAAGACTCCCGATGTTTGAATGGTCGGACACATGTGCGAGCCGGGCGCACGCCAAGCCACGAGACGGGCGCCCGAGCCCGGGGTGCGGGCCAAGCGAGTCACCGGGGAGCCCCTCTCTCCCCTAAGTACGCACCGGACCCCCCCCAGGATTCACCGGGGCGCACACGGAGGATCCTGGGCCCTCCCGAGGTTGGACGCCGCTCGCCACCCAGGGGTTGTCGGGGGGGTGGTCACGGGGTTGCCCGGGGGTTTCCGCAGGGTGGTCGCCTGGAAGCTCCGCCGGGCGGGCTCCCAGGTTGTCTCCCTGCGATCCCGTGCCGTACCTTGCCTCCCTGCCTCCCTCCCCCCGGCCGGGCCGCTCGCGTCGAGTCGGGCCGGGGCGTTCCCTGCCCCCCGACGGAGCCCGCCATGGGTGCCTTCCCCCTCCCCCCCCTCCGCGTCCCGGGTTCCGGGATCCGGCCTGCGTTCCTCCTGGTGGCCGCCCTCCTGCTCCCCATGGGGTGCGGCCAGGCGGAGGGGGACGGCCCAGGAGAGGAGCAACCGGGGCTGAGGGGCGCACCAGGGGGTGAGGGGACCGTCTACCGGGTGGCGGTGGCCCGCTTCCAGCACGAGACCTGCACCTTCTGCCCCGGCGGGGATGTGGAGGTGGAGGATTGGCTCCGCATGGGCGAACCGCAGCGCGGCCGGGACCTGCTGGAGAACGGCGGCAGCTACGTCCAGGGCTTCGTGGATCGGGCGCTGGACTACGGGGACCTGGAGCTCATCGGGCTGGAATCGCCGAGGGGGGTGTTCGGCGGGTCGTCCCGGAGCTGGAACACCCGGGAGACCTTCGACCACTTCGTGGATCGGATGCTGGAGGACCTCCGGGAGGCCATGCCGGTGGATGGCGTCTACCTGGCGCTCCACGGAGCCATGGCG
>JBJHCB010000333.1:0-3207 GCA_050485805.1 Gemmatimonadota bacterium
GGGTGGAGCTTCAGGAGGTCGTAGCCCGCGGCGGCGTGGGCCCGGACCAGGGAATCGGCGGTGGCGGCATCGGGAGCGGTGTTCCCGTTCAGCGAAGGCGCCCCCACGTAGACGGTGGGACCCGGGAGCTCCCCGGCGGCCACCCGGTCCCGGAGCTCCAGTTGGTTCGGCGCCCCCTGCATCCCCCGGATGGTGGTGACCCCGTTGGCCAGGTAGAGGAGGAGGAGGTCCCGGAGGGCCTGTTCCGGGGCCTCGGGTCCCGGGATGTGGGCGTGCATCTCCGCCAGCCCGGGGAGGAGCCACCGGCCCTCCCCCTCCACCACCTGGGACCCGTCGGGGATCTCCACCTCGGTCCGGGCGCCGAGCTCCACCACCCGTCCCCCCCGGACCACCACCGTGCGATCCTCCAGGGCCCCCGCCCCCCCCTCCTCCATGGTGACGACGTTCACCCCCACGAAGGCCACCGTCCCCGGTGGCGCGCCGGGGAGGCCGGCCTCCTCCGCGGGAGGCGGTGGGGGCGACTCGTCGCATCCCGCCGCCAGGAGCGCCACGGGGAGGAGCGCCGCCGGCAGGACCCTGGCCCGGCGCCAGCCCGCCCCGGCCATCTTCCGCCTCCATCCTGTTCCGATCCAGCGCATGCTCCACCTCCTTCGGGGTCTGCGGTCGTCCCTCCCCAGGGCACCGGGCCGGCCCCGGGAGCCGGCCTCCCCCTCGGGTGGGGGGACTTCCCCCGGGGTGGGGGGTTTCCCAGGATGTGGGAGTGCCCCCGGATCCCGCCACCCCGAACCCCTCCGCCCCGTGAGCCGAGTCAGCCTCCCCTGGATCGTGGTCTTCTGCCTGGTCTGGGGGATCCTGGCCCTTCCCCGGACCGATGCCTGGATCGCAGGGGCGGTGGCGGTGGCGGTGGGGGGTCTCCTCCACACGGGGCTGGGAGGACGGCGAGGCGCCCGGATCCGGCTCCCCGGCCTCGTGGCGTTCGCACCCTTCTTCCTCTCCCAGTCGCTCCGGGGAGGAGCGGACGTGGCCCTGCGGGCCCTCTCCCCCTCCCTCCCCCTGGACACGGGCTTCCTCCGCTACCGGACCCGCCTACCCGAGGGTCCCGCCCGCGTCCTCTTCGTGAACTGCATTTCCCTCCTCCCCGGCACCTTCTCCGCCGAGCTCCGGGAGGAGACCATCCGGGTCCACCTCCTGACCCGGGACGACGAAGCCCCCCGGCGGCTGGCCCGCCTCGAGGGGAAGGTGGCCGGACTCTTCGGGATCCCCCTGCCACCCACGGGCACCTCGTGACGGACTTCCTGCTGGGGGTGGCGGCGTTCCTGATCCTGAACGTGGCGGCGGGGCTGGTCCGGGTCGTCCGGGGGCCTTCCCCCGGGGACCGGATGCTGGCGGCCCAGCTGTTCGGCACCACGGGGGTGGCGGTGCTCCTGGTCCTGGCGGAGGCCACCGGGACCCCGGCCCTCCGCGACGGAGCCCTGGTCTTCGCCCTCCTGGCCGTGGTGGTCTCGGTGGCCTTCGTGAAGCGGGGATGGGTCCGCACGGGGGAGGAGGAAGCGCCCGGCGGCGGGGGCGAGCCCGGATTCCCCGGGGACTGACCGTGCCCGCCTCCTTCCCCTCCCCGGACCTGCTCCTGGACCTGGCCACCGGCGTCCTGGTGCTGGCGGGCGCCTTCTTCTTCCTGGCCGGAACGGTGGGGATCCTCCGCTTCCCCGACCTCTACTCCCGACTCCACGCCCTCACGAAGGCGGACAACCTGGGGCTGGGGCTCCTGGCCCTGGGGCTCGCCCTCCAGGCCCCGGGATGGGGGGTGCGCCTCCAACTCCTCCTCACCTGGCTCCTGGCCCTGGCCGCCGCGGCCACGGTCTGCCACCTCCTGGCCCGGAGCGCCCTCCGGGAGGGAGTCCCTGCGGCGGGCGCCGGGGGAGGCCGGGAGGAGGACGGAGAGGCGCCGGCGTGAGCCCCATGCACTGGCTCGTGGATGGGGCGGTGGTCCTCCTCCTGGTGGGGCTCGCCCTCCGTCTGGTCACCACCCGGGACCTCTTCGAAGCCATCGTCCTGTTCGTGGCCTACGGCCTCACCCTGGCCCTGGCCTGGCTCCGGGTGGGGGCCCCCGACCTGGCACTGGCCGAGGCCGCCCTCGGGGCGGGCGTCACCGGCGCACTCTTCCTCAACGCCTACAAGCGACTGGCCCGGAGAGGCGGGGACACCGCCTCCCCGCTCCTCCGGGACGACGGACGGAGGGACCCGGGCTGGGGGGTGCGGGTCCTCCTGGGGGGCTTGGCCACGGGGGGAGTGGCGATCCTGGCCACCTTCCTCCTGCAGGCCCCGGACCGGGCTCCCCTCCTTCCGGGCGCGGTGGCCGCCGCCCTGTCGGAAAGCGGCGTCTCCAACCCCGTCACCGCCGTCCTGCTGAACTTCCGGAGCTATGACACCCTCCTCGAGGTGGCCGTCCTGGTGGTGGCCATGGTGGCGGTCTGGTCCCTGGACCGGGGGAGCCGGGAGCTGGCCCGGGAGGCGGGAGAGGAGCTGGCGGACCCCGTCCTCCAGGCCCTGGCCCGTCTGGTGGTGCCACTGGTGGGGGTCACCGCCGTATACCTCACCTGGTCGGGTTCCCATCGTCCGGGCGGAGCCTTCCAGGCGGGGGCCCTGCTGGCGGGGGCCGGGGTCCTCCTGGCCGCGGCGGGCTTCCTGCGGCCTCCCACCGCCGCCTCCCGGGCCGTGCGGGCCCTGGTGGCCGCGGGCCTCTACGCCTTCGTGGGGGTGGGGTTGGGGGTCGTCCCCTGGACCGGGCACTTCCTGGCCTACCCCGAGGGGTGGGCCTACCCCCTGATCCTGGGAGTGGAGGCCATCCTGACGGTCTCCATCGCCGTGGTCCTGGTGGAGCTCTTCGTGGACGTCCCCTCGGTCCCCGATCCCGATCCATCCCTGGCGCGCCTGGACCCCACCGGTGACCCCCTGGGCCGCCTCCTGGACGTGGAGGGGGGGCTGGTGGAGGACCCCGTGGAAGGCCCGTCCCCGGCCCCCCGATCCCCCGGGGAGACCCCGGAGTGACGCCCCTGGAGCTCTACGCCGTGGCAGGGGCCACCCTGATCCTGGCGGGATTCTGGGGGATGGTGGCCCGGGCCCACCTCTTCTGGAAGATCCTCGGCTTCAACCTCATGGGGAGCGGGACCTTCCTGGTGCTCCTGGCCATTCCGCCCCGTCTGGAGG
>JBJHCB010000334.1:0-3201 GCA_050485805.1 Gemmatimonadota bacterium
GGGCCAGCCGCTTCACTTCCTGGAGGAGATCGTCCCGGAGGGTGCAGCAGATGCACCCGTTGGTCATCTCCACCAGTCGCTCCTCGGTGCGGCTCAGGGCCGCCTCCCCGCCCCGGACCAGGGCGGCGTCCACGTTCACCTCGGACATGTCGTTGACGATGACGGCCACCCGGAGGCCCTCCCGGTTGGAGAGGACGTGGTTCAGGAGGGTGGTCTTTCCGGCACCCAGGAAGCCGGAGAGGACGGTGACGGGAAGTCGGGACATGGGAGGGCCGGGGTCGGAGATGGAAAGGGAGGACGATCGAGAGGGTTATGATACTGCACTCTCAATACTATCCCTTCCCTTCCATGAGGCAAGGGGGGTGAGGCCCATCCGCCCCCACCCCCCTGGAGTGCCCTCCCATGGCCAGGCCGGCCGCGCCGCCTACTCCGGATCCACCACCCGTCCCCCGCAGATCACCCGGTGCACCATCCGCCCTCCCACGGTGTGGGCCAGCTCCCGCTCGTCCTGGGCCTCCAGGAGGACCAGGTCGGCCCGGAGGCCGGGCTCGATCCGTCCCCGGTCCGGTAGGCGGAGGAGGACCGCGGCGTTGTGGGTCACGGCCACCAGCGCCTCCTGCGGGGTGAGGCCGCACCGCCGAACCGCCAGGGCCACGGCGAAGGGGACGGAGGGGGAGGGGGCGGAGCCGGGGTTCCAGTTGGTGGCCACCACCACCGCGCCGCCTGCGTCCACCAGACCGCGGCCATGGGCGTACCGGTCGTCCAGGTGGAAGCCGGACACGGGGAGGAGGACACCGGCAATCCCCAGCCCCCCCTCACCCCGGGCCTCCGCCAGGCGCCGGAGGGGTTCCGGGGGGGAGGCCTCCAGGTGATCCACCGAGCGTGCTTCGAGCTCCACCGCCGCCTCCACCATCCCCAGGGAGGTGAACTGGTCGGCGTGGACCCGGACGGGATGACCCAGGGCGCGAGCCGCCTGGAAGAGGCGCACACACTCCTCCCGGCTCCAGGCTCCGCCTTCGCAGAAGGCGTCCACCGCGATCCCCGGAAAGACTCCGTGGACCGCAGGGAGGGTCTCCGCCAGCACCTGGTCCACCAGCTCCGGAACCTCGGGATCCCGGGCATGGCCCAGGAGGGCGGTGGGAACCACCGTCCCGGCCCAGGACCCGGCAGCGTCCTGGATGGCTTCCAGCATCCGGAGCTCCGTGGTGGTGTCCAGCCCGTAGCCGCTCTTCACCTCCACGGTGGTGCTTCCCTCCCGGAGGGCCCGCCCGAGACGCGCCTCCAGCGCCCGGGCCAGCTCCCCGCGGGAGGCGCTACGGACGGCCTGCACCGTGGAGAGGATCCCCCCACCCGCCGCCAGGAGCTCCTGGTAGGTGGCGCCTGCCATCCGGGCCGCCCACTCCCCCAGGCGATCGCCGGCCCAGCACGCGTGGGTGTGGGCATCCACGAAGCCGGGGAGAAGGACCCGCCCCTGGGCGTCCAGGACCGCCTCGCCGGGGTCCCCGGCGGGCAGGCCTTCCCCCACCTCCAGGATGGCTCCCCCCCGGATCCGAACGTCCCCGCGGGGGAGGATCCGGAGCCGCCCCGCCTCGGGCCCCCGGAGGTACCGCCAGGGCTTGCCCTGGGGCGTCACCACCCGCGCCCCCCGGATGAGAAGGTCCCCGCTCTCCGTCATTCCCCTTCCCCGTCGGACGCGTGGGAGGGTTCATGGGCCTCCCCGTTGGACCCGCCGGCATCAGCGGGGGAGGCGGCGGAGGGTCGCTCAGCCACCCCCTGCAGGAAGGCCAGGAAGAGGCGGGCGGCCAAGCGAGCGGTCCGCCCGCCTTCGTCCCAGGGCGGGGAGAGCTCCATGAGGTCGAAGCACGCCACCCGGGGCTCCCGGCCTGCGCCCCGGGCCCAGGCGATGGCCCGTTCGGGGGTCCATCCCGAGGGATTGAGGGCGCTCACCCCCGGCGCATGGGCCTGGTCCAGGACATCCAGGTCCAGGCTCACGAAGAGGACGTCGTCGGGGCCTCCCGGCCAGGCGCCCTCGGGCTCGAAGGCGGCCTCCCGTCCCCCGTGGGCCTCGAACCAGGCCCGATGCTCCCTGCTGTTCACCAGGGGGTCCAGTCCCGCCACGTGGAGCTCGGTCACGCCGCATTGCTGGATCAGGGCCCGGAAGGGCATCCCGGAGCCCACCTCCTCCCGGACATCCAGGTGGGCGTCCAGGTACACGCCCACGGGGGGCGATGGGGTGCGCCGCGCCAGCGCCCGTACGAAGGGGAAGGTGAGGTCGTGCCCTCCCCCCACCGCCACCGGCAGGAGACCCCGGGCCAGGAGGCCGTCGGTGACCCGGGTCACCCGCTCGTGGGTCTCCTCCAGGATCTGACCCGGGACCAAGTCTCCAGCATCGTAGACCCCGGGCCAGGACCACCCCCCGGGAAGGGCCACCCCGTACCGGGCCAGGGCGGCCCGAAAGGCCATGGGACCCTCCGCGGCACCGGGACGACCCCCGTTGAGACGGACCCCCGTGTCGTCGGGAAGACCCAGGAGGGCCACCCGACAGTCCTCCGGCCGGTCCCGCGCCACCGTGTGGGCGAACCGGAACGGGGGGTCGTGGGAGGGCCACTCCCAGCGTCTTCGGACCCAACTCTCCGGATGATGGCTCATCCGCCCTCCTCCGCGTGGGCACCGGGAAGGGGGATGTGGACCTCCCACTCCCCGGCGCAGCCGCGGGCCTCCGGGTATCCGGCGTCCACGTGGCGGAGCACGCCCAGGAGGGGGTCGTTGGTCAGGACCCGCTCCACCCGCCGCGCCGCCTCGGGGGATCCGTCGGCCACCACCACCTGTCCGGCGTGCTGGGAGTACCCGATCCCCACCCCCCCGCCGTGGTGGAAGCTCACCCACGACGCCCCGCTGGCGACGTTGGTCATGGCGTTCAGGAGGGGCCAGTCGGAGACGGCGTCGCTCCCGTCCCGCATGGCCTCCGTCTCCCGGTTCGGCGAGGCCACCGAACCGGCATCCAGGTGATCCCGTCCGATGACCACCGGGGCCGAGACGCGACCATCTCCCACCATGGCGTTGAAGAGGAGTCCGGCGCGATGCCGCTCCCCGTACCCCAGCCAACAGATCCGGGCCGGGAGGCCCTGGAAGCCGAAGCGGGGCCGGCACCGCTCGGACTCCCCCGCCCGGCGGGCGTCGGGGTCCCGGTGACAGGAGAGG
>JBJHCB010000335.1:0-3189 GCA_050485805.1 Gemmatimonadota bacterium
GGAGGGCTACCTCCGGCGCCTGGAGGGAATGGTCTTCGGGACCAACCCCCGGGAGGGCTACTTCCAGAACGGGGTCTTCCTCCACCCGGACATGGCCTTCCGCCTGGACTTCCCCCAGGGGTGGCGGACCGTGAACCAGCGACAGGCGGTGCAGGGCGTGAGCCCCGAGCAGGACGCGCTCCTGGCGCTGACCCTGGCCTCCGAGGCCACCCCGGATGCCGCCCGGAGCGCCTTCCTGGGCTCCCAGGGGATCACGGGCTCCAACCTGCGGAGCGAGACCCTCCACGGCCTGCAGGCCGCCACCGCGGACTTCCGGGCCTCCACCCAGCAGGGGGCCCTGGTGGGCTCCGTCTCCTTCGTGTCCCACGGAGGCCGGGTCTTCCGGGTGCTGGGGTATGCCCCCGAGGCGCGCTGGGGGGACCGCTCAGGGGCGGTGCGGGCCGCCATCCGGAGCTTCCAGCCCGTCACCGACCGGGCCGTCCTGGACGTCCAGCCCCGGCGCATCCAGATCGTGCGGACGGACCAGGCCATGACCCTCGAGGCCTTCCACCAGCGCCACCCCTCCACCATCCCGGTGGGAACGGTGGGGCTCATCAACCGGGTGCGGGCGGGGGAGACCATCCCGTCGGGGACGGCCATGAAGCGGGTCACCGGGGCGGGGGCGCCGGGGTCCTGAGGGCGGGGCGGCGGTGAGCCTCCCGCACCGGGCCCGGTGGGCCCTTGCTCCCGGGGTCCTCGTGCCGTGATCTTTGCGGTGGAGGCGTCGTCGGACCGGAGGGACGCCTCCCCCTCCCACCCCATCCAGGAGTCGGTCCCATGCGGATCCACCTGAACCGAAGCCGATCATCCCGTGCCTTCCGTTCAGGAGCGTCCCACCATGTCCCGACACCCTGCCTTCCTGGTGGCGGAGGATCTTTCCTACCGCCTGCCTGACCACCGCAGCCTCTTCCATTCCCTGACCCTGGGCTTCCACCGGGAGCGCACCGCCCTGGTGGGGCCCAACGGCGCGGGGAAATCCACCCTCCTGGACCTCCTCCGGGGGGTCCTGCGCCCCAGCACCGGAGAGGTGCGCCGCCAGGGGCGCCTGGCCCACCTGGCCCAGGCTCCCTCCATGCCGGAGGGCGCCACGCTGGCCCACCTCATGGGGATCTCGGTCCCCCTCCAGGCCCTCCTCCGCCTCCACGCCGGGACGGGAACGGCCGAGGACGTGGAGCGGGTGGGGGGGGCGTGGGACCTTCCCGAGGCGGCGGCCCGCGCCCTCCGCCGGGCGGGACTTCCCCGTCTGGCCGATGAGGCCCCCCTTCCCGGGAACGGCTCGGACCCGGGGGATTCGGGCGCCTCGTCCCTCCTCCGACCCGTGGGGACCCTGAGTGGGGGAGAGGGGACCCGGGCGCGCCTGGCCGGGCTCCTCCTCCGGGAGCCCGACATCCTCCTCCTGGACGAGCCCACGAACCACCTGGACGGCCCGTCCCGGGAGGCGCTCCTGGACCTCCTGGCCGACTGGGAGGGAGGGGTGGTGGTGTCCACCCACGACCGGACCCTGCTTCGTAGGGTGGATCGGATCGTGGAACTCGGACCCCCGGTCCCCCGGGTGGTGACGGGGGGCCTGGACCGGTGGGACACGGTGCGCCGGGCCGAGGAGGAGGCGGCACGTCGGGGGGTGGAGCACGCCCGGAAGGAGCTGACCCGGACCCGGAGGCAGGTCCGGGAGACGGCGGAACGCCAGGCCCGCCGGAATGCCCGGGGAGCCCGGTCCGCCCGGGAGGCCAACGAGCCGAAGATCCTCCTGGGCGCCCGGAAGGAGGGGAGCCAGGCCACCACGGCCCGGCTCCGGGAGCGGGGAGCCCGGAAGGAGGGGGAGGCCCGCCGGGAGCTGGCCCGGGCCCGGGAGCGGGTCACGGAGGCCGGAGAGATCCGGGCCTGGGCCGAGCCGGTGGAGCTTCCTCCCTCCAGGGAGCTCTTCCGCCTGGAAGGGGTGGTGCCCACCGCGCCGGGTGGGATCCCCCTGGCCCAGCCCCTCACCGCCCGCTGGACGGGCCCCGCCCGGGTGGCCGTCACCGGGCCCAACGGGAGCGGGAAATCCACCCTCCTCCGGATCCTGGCAGGAGAAGAGGAGCCCGGGGGCGGTGCACTGGTGCGGGGCGTGGGGCCGGCGGACGTGGGATTCCTGCGGCAGCACCAGGAGGGAGGAGCCCCGGCCGGGACCTCGACGGGAGGCCCGGGAGGCCCCGTCGGAGCCTCCTCCACCGTCCTCTCCAGCTTCCGGGCGACCCACCCCGTCCTCCCGGAGGACCGGGCCCGCACCCTCCTGGCCGCCTTCCTCTTCCCCGGGGACCAGGTCCACACGCCGGTGGGGGTCCTGAGCGGCGGCGAGCGGATCCGCCTGGCCCTGGCCTCCCTCGTGGGCGGGGACGCTCCCCCGAAGGTCCTTCTCCTGGACGAGCCCACGAACCACCTTGACCTGGACGGGGTGCGGGCGCTGGAGGGGATCCTGGCGGGGTGGACCGGGGCCCTGGTGGTGGTGAGCCACGACGCCGAGTTCCTGGAGAACCTGGGCGTGGAGGAGACCCTGGTCCTGGCGCCTCCCCCCGCCCCGCCGCGCCGGCCTCCGGGGGATCCGCCGGGCGCCACCGCCTGGGACCCGCCCGGTCCGTGGTCCGGAACTTGAAACCCTGAAGGGGGACTCCCCAGGATCCGGGGGAAACGGGGCCTTCTTCTGCCAGAACGGCAGGGGGGCCCGGGGGGATGCCCCCGGCACGGCAACCAGGAAGGAGCGCCATGGCGACGTTCGATCGATTCACGGTGAAGGCGGGCGAGGCCCTCCAGGCGGCGGCCCGGAGCGCCCGGGACGCCCGGCACCCCGAGGTGGCCGGGCTCCACCTCCTCCTGGCCCTCCTGGACCAGGAGGAGGGGATCGTCCGTCCCGTCCTGGAGAAGGCGGGGGTCCGGGTCCCCCTCCTGCGGGACAGGGTGTCCGGGGCCCTGGGACGGTACGCCCGGGTGGAGGGGGGGACGGACCCCAACCTCTCCCGGGACCTTCGCCGCGCCCTGGAGGCCGCCGAGGCCGAGGCCCGGACCCTGGGGGACGAGTACGTCTCCACCGAGCACCTCCTCCTGGGGCTCACCCGGGAGAGGGACGACGCCGGCCGCATCCTGAACGAGGCCGGGGCCACGCCCCAGGTGGTGGCC
>JBJHCB010000336.1:0-2779 GCA_050485805.1 Gemmatimonadota bacterium
TCAACACCTTCATCCTCATCTGCTCCTCGGTGACCATGGTCAAGGCCTTCGCCGCGGTGGAGAGGGACGATCAGAAGGGGCTCAAGCTCTGGCTCCTGGGCACCATCGTCCTGGGCGCCACCTTCGTGGGCGTCCAGATCTACGAGTACTACCACCTCATCCACGACGGATTCGTCCCCAACGCCGCTGACTTCACCGCCGGGGGCGGGCCCCTCTACGGCTCCACCTTCTACCTCATGACCGGCTTCCACGGGCTCCACGTCTCCATCGGGGTGGGCGCCCTCATCTGGGTGTATATCAAGGCCGCCCGGGGAGCCTACTCCTCCACCAACGTGGGGGGGGTGGAGATCATGGGTCTATACTGGCACTTCGTGGATCTCGTCTGGATCGTGCTCTTCACCATCGTCTATCTGATCTGAGGTCCCCCACCACCGGAAGGAGGCTCCCCATGTCCACCGAGGCCCAGCACCCGTCCCCTCCGTACATGATCATCTGGGGGATCCTGGCGGTCCTCATGTTCGCCAAGGTGGGGGTTTCCCTGGTGGGGATGCCCCAGTGGCTCTCCATCACCCTGCTGGTGATGATCTCGCTTGTGAGCGCCCTCCTGGTGGCCCTCTACTACATGCACCTCCGCTTCGAGCCGAAGAAGCTCTGGCTCCTGGCCGCGGTTCCCCTCCCCCTCATCGTCATCCTGATCCTGGTGGTCATCCAGGAGTTCCGGTAGGAGGCGGGCCGTGCCGCATCACGATCCCTTGATGGTGGGTATGTTCTGGGGGGGGCTCCTGGTGGCGTCCGTCCCCATGCTCCTCACCCTGGGGGTGGGGATCTACGTCTTCCGCCATTGGCGGGCGGGGAGGGAAGCCGGGGGGTCGGACCCCCCGCCCGGGAAGGGCATGCCCAGGACTCAGACGGAAGGAGGGGAGCCATGATCGCCGAGCGAAGCTGGGTCCGCGGGCTGGTGGCGGGAATCGTGGGAGCCACGGTGATGGCCCTCTGGTTCCTCGTCATCGACGCCTCCCTGGGGGCACCCTTCCGGACGCCCTCCCTGCTCGCCCACTCCCTCTTCGGGGTGGAGCACCTGGAGGGGAGGCCCGGGGCCATCGCGCTCTACACCCTGATCCACTACGCCGCCTTCGTGGTGGTGGGGGTCGTGGCGGCCTGGACCCTCAAGCGGATGGACGCGGCGCCCAGCTTCCTCCTGGGGCTCCTGGTGGGGTTCATCCTCTTCGACCTCGTCTTCTTCGCCAGCGTGGCCGTCACCGGCATCGACGTGGTGGCGGAGCTGGGGTGGGTGGAGGTCCTGGCGGGGAACCTCATGGCCGGCGCCGCCATCATGGGGTACCTCCACTTCACCGGTGCCGTGCGGGCCGTGACCTGGTGGGAGGCCCTGGCGGACCACCGCATCGTCCGGGAGGGGTTGGTCTCGGGGCTGGTGGGGGCCGGGATCGTGGCCCTCTGGTTCCTGGCCGTGGACTCGGCCCAGGGACGTCCCCTCTTCACGCCGGCAGCCCTGGGGTCGGCCATCTTCCTGGGCGCGGGGGACCTGGCGGCGGTGGAGGTGAACGTCTGGACCGTCCTGGGCTACACGGTCCTCCACGTGACGGCCTTCGCCGTGGTGGGGCTCGTGGCGGCGGCCATCGCCACCGAGGCGGAGCGGACCCCCGCCCTCATCCTGGGGGCGGTTCTCCTGTTCGTGGCCTTCGAGGCCTTCTTCCTGGGGCTCCTGGCGGTGGTGGCGGAGTTCCTCCTGGGGCCCCTGGCGTGGTGGACCATTGCCGTGGGGAACCTCCTGGCCGTGGTGGCCATCGGCTACTACCTCTGGCGGCAGCATCCGGCCCTCCGGGAGGCGTTCGCCGCGGATCCCTTCGACCGGACCGCCTGAGCCGGGACGGAGGGGCGGTCAACGGATCCCGCATCCGGGGCCCTCACCCGAGCCCGCCCGGAATGCACCCGGACGGTCAGTCCCGCACGGGGGAGTAGCCCAGGATGCGGTTGAGACGGGCGAGGTACCAGGCGAGGCCGATCCCCAGGAAGAGGAAGAGGGCCCCTACCAGGAGGTGACCATCCCCACCCGGGCCCATGAACCGGGCCAGCTCCCACAGGCCATATCCGACACAGAAGACCACCGCCACGGAGATGAGCCCACGGTGGAAGGTGAGGAGGGACATGGTCGCCTCGTGGTGGAAGGTTCGCGATTCAGAGGGAGTTGAACCGGGCCACGATCACGAAGACCAGGATCACGCCCAGCAAGAGGGCCCCCGTCTCCAGGGGGTTCTGGCGAATGACCAGGGTCGCCTGCCGGAAGATCTCGCCGGCGCGCCCGGTGCTTCCGGGCTGCAGGGCCACGTACTCCACCAGGGCCTGGGTTCGAAGGAGGAGAAGCGCGTTCCACATCATGGCATCACGGGGATGGACGGACGGGTGCAGGCCGGCAGAGCGCACCCCGTCGGGGGCCTCGACCCCCCAACTCTCAACGTCCCCCCCCGTGCGTCAATGCTTCTTTCCATCCCCGGGTCCCCGGGTGGGGCGTGGTTGATCGCGAGGGGCCCTCCGGGTATCCTTCGCCACGAGGGGCCCCGGGCGAGGATGGTCTCGTGCCGGGGCTTCGCGCATGGGGGTGGCCGGGCCCCCTCTCCCCTGCCGCACCCGTCCACCCATCCACGACCCCGACGCCCCCATGGCCGCCTCGGACGACACGCCCCTGATGCAGCAGTGGCGGGACGCCAAGTCCCGGCATCGGGACGCCCTGGTCTTCTTCCGGGTGGGGGACTTCTACGAG
>JBJHCB010000336.1:2789-3147 GCA_050485805.1 Gemmatimonadota bacterium
CGAGGCCAGGGGGATCGTCCGACGGGAGGTGGTGGAGACGGTCACCCCGGGCACGGTCCTCCACGATGCCCTCCTCCGAGCGGAGCGGAACAACTTCCTGGTGGCCGTGGCCCCCGAGGCCCAGGGGGAGGTGGGGTTGGCCGCCGTGGACCTCTCCACCGGGGAGCTCCTCCTCCAATCCATCCCGGCCGGGGAGGTGGTCCCCGAGCTGGGCCGCCTGGAGCCCGCCGAACTCCTCCTCCCCCGGCAGGTGGAGGAGGAGGAGCGGCGTCGGGGCGCCCAGGACGGGATCCCCCGGAGTTTCCGGGACGACTGGCTCTTCGACCGGACCTCCGGCGAGGAGGCCCTCCTCCGACAC
>JBJHCB010000337.1:0-3135 GCA_050485805.1 Gemmatimonadota bacterium
GTCCCGGAGGTATCGTTCCGGGTCCCCCAGCTCCGGTCGGTCCTCCCGCCCGAAGGCGGTGGCCACGATGGAAACGTGGTCTGTGACGATGTGCTCGATCTGCTCAGCGAAGCTCCGGACCTCAGGGGTGGGGCGGAACCCCAGGTGCTCCCGGGGCATGGCCTCCACGTAGGCCACCACGTTGGCCCGATGCCGTTCCCATTCTCCCCCCACGAGTTCGGGCAGGGTGTCCGGGAGCTCGGGCCGGGGATCAGGAGAGCCGGTCGGGAAATCCGGAGCGGCGGCCGGGAGATCGGGAGCCGAGGCGGTCGGGGCGGCGGAAAGGAGGAGGAGGACCAGGGGGCCGGCCAGGGCGGGGACGGTGGGCATGGAGGGCTCCCTCGGGGTTCAGGGTGGTTCTCCACCCTGGGGCCCCCTTCCCCCCTTCGCAAGGATCAAGGATCCAGGAGAGTCTCCCCCCCTCCCGGCGCCGGGAGGGGGGGCGGAAGAGGCCGAAGGGAGCCCGCGAGTGCGGGTGATCCTACCGGTCCGCCACCGACCGCGGCAGGAACCGCTGCAGCCGAGCGTTGTCCGCCTCCCCCACGATGACGTTGCCGTCGTGGTCCACTGCCATCATGTGGGGGCGGTAGAGCTCCCCGAGGTGCCGACCGCCTCGCCCGAACTCCCCCACCACCTCCATGTCGTGGCGTCGGAAGATCCAGATCTTGTGGTTCGTTCCATCGGCCAGGTAGAGGTAGGTCTGGTCCGGGTCGGGGGAGAGGGCCACGTCGAAGGCGGAACCCGAGGCCAGGGTCCCCCTGCGGGCGAACGCCTCGGTGACGAATTCCCCGTCCTGTCGGAAGACCTGGATCCGGTTGTTCCGCCGGTCCGCCACGTACAGATGGCCGTCCCGGGAGCCGGTGAGACCATGGACGGTGGAGAACTGGGTGCCGGGAGGCTCGGATGCGTCGTCCGGGCGGCTCGGGATCCCGTCGTCCGGGACCTCACCGTAGGCCCCCCAGTGCCGCAGGTACTCCCCCGTCTCCCCGTCGAAGACCACGACCCTCCGGTTCCCGTACCCGTCGGCGACGAAGGCCTCGTTGGTCTCGGGGTTCACCCAGATGTCGGCCGGGGCCGCCAGCCGCTCCGGGTCGTTGCTGTCTCCCCGGACGTCCAGTTCCCCGATGGTCAGGACCAGCTCCCCCTCCCGGGTGAACTTGAGGACCCGGTGGTGGGGGCGGGACCCGATCCAGACGTAGTCGTTGTGGTCCACGAAGAGCCCGTGGGGGACGTCGGGCCAGATGTAGTCGTCGCCCTCCCCGTCGAACCATCCCACCACGTTCCCCTCCCGGTCCAGCTCCATGACCGGTGGGGCCGCCACGCAGCATTCCGCGATGGGAGGGTCCTGCTCCGCCCCCAGGTGCCCGGCGGGGAGCATGGAGGGGGCGTGGGTGACCCAGACGTGTCCCCGGGAGTCCACGGCCACCCCGGTCACCGGCCCCAGGACCCAGTTCTCCGGAAACGGGTTCGGCCAATCCGGGTCCGGCACGAACGCCATGTCGGACGCAGGGGCGGCAGGGGCCACCTCGCAGGCGGCCGGGAGCCAGACCAGGGGGAGGAGGGCGAAGGCGAGGCCTCGGAGGGAGGGGTGGAAGGGGGGACGGGTCCCTGCCTGGCGTTGGATCATGCTCCGGCTCCTCGGCGGCGTGTATCCGGCATACGTCATGTGATCGGGGTAGGAGGCGAACGTAGGGCGCGGGGGCCGGGTGTCAAGCGGCCGGCGGGGGGAGGGGCATGGCCGATCCCCCCGACGGGCACTACCATGTCGGCGCCCCGGGGAGCGAGTCCCCCCGGGATGGGGCGGGCCCGGGACCCGTCCCGCGAGGGGACCCACGACAGGAAGGCGGTCATGGCGGTGCTGGCGAAGCGGATCGGGGACCTGGGAACGGAGAACGCCTTCGAGGTGGGGAAGGACATCGCCCGGCTGGAAGCCCAGGGGAAGCGGATCATCCGTTTCAACATCGGGCAGCCGGACTTCCACAGTCCCCCCCACATCGAGCGGGAGTGCATCCGTCAGATCGAAGCGGGGAACACCCGCTACGTGGACCCGGCCGGGATCCCCTCCCTCCGCCGGGCGGTGGCGGACCACATGGAACGGACCCGGGGGGTGGCCGTGGATCCGGACCGGGTGGTGGTGACGGCCGGGGCCAAGCCGCCCATCGGGCTGTGTGTCCTCACCTACGTGGACCGCGGGGACGAGGTCATCTACCCGAGTCCCGGCTTCCCCATCTATGAATCCTGGGTCCGCTTCGTGGGCGCCGTGCCAGTCCCCCTCCGCCTCACGGAGGACCGGGATTTCTCCTTCACCCCCGAAGAGCTGGGGGACCTCATCACCCCCAGGACGAAGCTCATCATCCTGAACTCCCCCTCCAACCCCACCGGTGGGGTCCTGAGCGGTGAGGAGCTGGCGGGGATCGCCCGGGTGGTCCGGGAGCGGGGAAGCCCCGACCTCCGGATCCACAGCGACGAGATCTACGAGCAGATCCTCTTCGACGGCCTCCGGCACAGGAGCATCATCAGCGAGGAGGGGATGGAGGCCCGAACGGTGGTCTCCAGCGGCCATTCCAAGGGGTTCGGCATGACGGGATGGCGATTGGGGTGGGCGGTGCTGCCCACGGTGGAGGAGGCGGCGGTCTTCGCCCGCTTCAACGTGAACACCATCTCCTGCGTACCCCCCTTCATCCAGGAGGCCGGGCGGGAAGCGTACGAGAACCCGGAGACGGAGAAGGCGGTGGCCCGGATGGTGGCGGCCTTCCAGGAGCGGCGGGACCGGGTGGTGCCGGCGCTGAACCGCATCCCCGGAATCACGTGCCGGTCCCCCCGGGGCACCTTCTACGTCTTCCCCAATGTGGAGGGATACTGCCGGAACCTGGGGGTCCTGGACGCCTGGGAGGCGCTTCCGGAGGGAGAGCGGGCCCGGAACTCTCCCTCCTTCCTGCTCCAGATGTTCCTCCTCTACCGGTACGGCATCGCCACCATGGACCGCACCTCGTTCTGCCGGTTGGGCTCGGAGGGGGAGCACTACCTCCGCCTCTCCATCGCCAACAGCATGGAGGAGCTGGAGAAGGGGGTGGCTCTCATGGCCGAGGCCGCCAC
>JBJHCB010000338.1:0-3131 GCA_050485805.1 Gemmatimonadota bacterium
GAGTGGACATGATCCTGGTGGGGGACTCCCTGGGGCAGGTGGTCCTGGGCCACGACTCCACCCTCCCGGTGACGCTGGAGGCCATGATCCACCATGCGGCGGCGGTGCGCCGCGGGGCCCCGGGGACCTTCGTCGTGGTGGACCTCCCCTTCCTCACCTACCAGGTCTCCCCGGAGGAGGCGCTCCGGAACGCCGGTCGGGTCCTGGTGGAGTCGGGGGCCGAGGCGGTGAAGCTGGAGGGAGGCGATCCCCGGATGGTGGAGACGGTGGAGCGGCTGGTGGCCGCCGGGATCCCCGTCATGGGCCACCTGGGGCTGACGCCCCAGTCCGTCCACGCCCTGGGGGGCTATCGGGTCCAGGGTCGGGAGGAGGAGGGGGCCGAGCGCCTCCGCCGCGAAGCCTCGGCGCTGGAGGGGGCCGGCTGCTTCGCCCTGGTCCTGGAGCTCATGCCGGGGCCCCTGGCCGCCTCCCTGTCCCAGGGTCTCTCCATTCCCACCATCGGGATCGGCGCCGGGGCCGGATGCGACGGACAGGTCCTGGTCCTTCCCGACGCCCTGGGGATGAACCCGGGGTTCTCCCCCCGCTTCCTCAAGCGATTCGCCGATCTCCACGGGGCGGCGCTGGAGGGGGCCCGGGCGTACGTCCGGGAGGTCCGGGAAGGGAGCTATCCCGGCCCGGAGCACACCTTCGGGTCCGAGGGGGGAGCCTCCTGATGGGGGAGTCCCTCCGGAGCAGGCGCCCCCACCGGAGAGGAAGTGGGCTCCGTGGCTGAGGGCGCGGCCGTGGGCGCCCCCTCCCTGAGGGTGGTCCGGAGCCGGGGGGAGCTCGCCCGCGCCCTGGCCGGGATCCGGGGGCGTGGGGAGACCCTGGCCCTGGTCCCCACCATGGGGTACCTCCACGCCGGCCACCTCTCCCTCCTGGACCGGGCCGGGGCGCTGGCGGATCGCACGGCCCTCTCCATCTTCGTGAACCCCCTGCAGTTCGCTCCCGGCGAGGATCTGGACCGCTACCCCCGGGACGAGGCCCGGGACCTGGCCCTGGCGGGGGAGCGGGGGGCCCACCTGGCCTTCGTCCCCGCCCTTCAGGAGATGTATCCCCGGGGAGCCCCCCTCGTCCGGGTGGACCCCGGGCCCCTGGGGGATCGCCTCTGCGGGCTCCATCGTCCGGGGCACTTCCAGGGCGTCCTCACCGTGGTGGCTCGCCTCTTCGGGCTCTTCCGCCCCGATGTGGCCGTGTTCGGACGGAAGGACCTGCAGCAGGCCGTCCTGGTGCGGCGGATGGTGGAGGACCTGGAGCTGGGGGTGCGGGTGGAGGTGGCGCCCCTGATCCGGGAGGCGGACGGCCTGGCCATGAGCTCCCGGAACGCTTACCTCTCCCCCGAGGAGCGCCGGGCGGCCCCCGCCCTCTTCCAGGGGCTGGAGGCGGCGGGCGTGGCGTTCCGCGGGGGCGAGACCCGAGGGGAGGCGCTGGAGGAGCGGGTCGGTGCCCGCCTCGGGGAGGAGCCCCGGTTCCGCCTGGAGTATGCCCGGGTGGTGGATCCGGACACGCTGGCCTCCAGGGTGGAAGCGGGGGAGGAGGTCCGGAACGGGGACATCCTGGCCGTGGCGGCCTGGCTCGGGGGGACCCGCCTCATCGACAACCGGGTGCTGGGGCCCGGGGAGGAGGACCCTGTCCACCGCGGGCCCACCCCGTTCCCCGAGGTGGAGGCGTGACGGCCACGGCGGGGACGGGGGCCCTCCACCCCCTCCTCCACCGGGCCGCCCGGGGGGAGCTGCCCCCGTGGTCCCAGGCCGGCCCCCGGCGCCGGGACCACATCCGGCGGGTGGTGGAGCTTCTCGGGGAGTGGGCCGGGATCCTGGATCTCCCCCAGGCGGAGCGCCTCCGCTGGCTGGCCGCCGGCACCCTCCACGACGCCCTCCGGGACGCCGATCCGGATGCCCTCCGGGACGAGGTCCCCCCGGAGCTCCGGGACCTTCCCGGTTCCCTCCTCCACGGCCCTGCGGCGGCCGTCCGTCTCCGGGACGAGGGGGTCGCCGATCCCGGCCTCCTCCGGGCCGTGGCCTTCCACACCCTGGGCCACCCGGAGTTGGACGGCGCGGGTCGGGCCCTCTACGCCGCGGATTTCCTGGAGCCCGGGCGGACCTTCCGGAGGGCGTGGCGGCGGGGTCTGGCGAGCCGGTATCCCGAAGCGCCGGAGGAGGTCCTGGTGGAGGTGGTGCGGGCCCGCGTGGAGCGGCTCCTGGGGCGGGGAGGCCCCCTCCGACCCGAGACCGTCGCGTTCTGGAACACCCTGGTGGGAGGCTGAGCCCGTGGCCCGGAAGCGGCGGAGTGGCAGGGGGGGGCGTAGGCGGAGCTCCGGAATGGGGTGGGGGGGGATCCTGATCCTGGGGCTCGCGGCCACGGGCATCTGGATCGGAGCGGGGCTCGTGGAGGGGGACGGGACGGCCTTCTTCCGTTCGCTGGACCGGGAACCGGTGGGGGAGGAGGTGGAGGAGCGCCCCATCCCCCGCTACGATGCCCGGGTCCGGGTGGAGATCCTGAACGCCGGCGGCGTCCGGGGAAGGGCCGCCGAGGCCCGGGACGCCCTGAGGGAGCGGGGCTTCGACGTGGTCCACTACGGGAACGCCCGGACCTTCGGCCAGGAGGCCTCGGTGGTCCTCCACCGGGGGGGTGGGGTGGAGGCGGCCCGGGCCGTGGCCGGAGCGCTGGGGATCGGGGAGGTGCGGTCCGAGCCGGACTCCACCCTCCTGGTGGAGGTGACGGTGCTCCTGGGGTCCTCGTGGGATCCGGCGGGGGCGGAGGCAGGGATGGGGAGCCAGGGGGGACGCCAACCGGAGGGAGAGCGGTGACGGAAGGGAGTCGAAAGGGCAGGCGGAGAAGGGAGCGGGGGGCCGGGACCCGGGAGGGGAGCGGCCGCCGTGGGGGAAGCGGGCACCAGGAGGCCCCCTCCGGCACCGCCATGGAGTGGGTCAAGTCCCTGGGGCTCACCCTGGTCCTCCTGGTGGTCATCCGGACCTTCCTGGTCCAGACCTTCGTCATCACCTCGGGATCCATGGAGGACACCCTCCTGGTGGGGGACTTCCTCATGGTGAACCGGGTGGCCCTGGGGGCCCGGATCCCCGGCACCCAGC
>JBJHCB010000339.1:0-3128 GCA_050485805.1 Gemmatimonadota bacterium
CTTCTGGAGCTTTTCGATGTTCTCGAAGGTCTCCCCGAGGAGGACCTTGATCCAGACGAAGCCCCCCCGGTCATGGCTCTCCGCCACCTGGAAGATCCGGGACTCGGCCTGGTCCACGATCTCGTCCACGGAGCGCTCCCCCGGCTCGTAGACGTCCTGGATGGTCTGGGTGGAGGCATCCACCAGCCGGCGCAGCAGGGCCTTCTCCCGGACAATGCGGGCGTGGTACTGGATGTTGGCCGCCGTGGGGACGGCGTCCAGGAGCCCGGCCAGGTACTCCAGCCCCCCGATCCGCTCCAGCTCCTGGGTCCCCTGGAGGTGATCCCCCAGGGTCACGCCGTCGATGGCCGTGCGCCGGTCGTGGAGGTGCCGCATGGCCCGGAACAGGACCCGATGCCCCTCGCGGAAGAACATGGTGTCGTCCACCACGTCCTCGATGCGCACCATGGACTCGGGATCGATGAGGATCCCGCCCAGCACCGCCACCTCCGCCTCCAGGGAGTACGGGGGCTCCCGGTCGTAGCGGGCAGGTCGGGGATCGGCCTGGGGAGAGCGGGTCTCGAGGGGATTCACGTCGGTGGTCGCGGATGGGGCCCGCTCAGCGGGCGTCCAGGATGGAACGGAGAAGCTGGAGGTCGTGCCAGGTGGGGCGGGTCCACCCGGAATTCCGGAGGAGGGCGGCCGGGTGATAGGTCACGACCAGCGGCGTACCCTCGTAGGCGTGGACCTTTCCCCGGAGCCTCCCCAGGGGGGCGTCGCTCCCCGTGAGGAGTTGGCCTGCAAAGGTGCCCACCGCCAGGATCGCCTCGGGACGGACCACCCGGATCTGGGCCCTGAGATAGGGGGAGCAGCTCTCGATCTCATCCCCTCGGGGGTTCCGGTTTCCCGGGGGCCGACACTTGATCACGTTGCAGATGTAGACCGAGGCATCCCGGGAAAGATCCACCGAGGCCAGGAGGAGATCCAGGAGCTTCCCTGCCGCGCCCACGAAGGGGAGGCCCGTGGCGTCCTCGTTCGCCCCCGGGGCTTCCCCCACCACCATGACCCGGGCCTCGGGGTTCCCGTCGGCGAAGACCACCTGGGTGCGGCCCTGGGCGAGGCGGCACCGGGTGCACCCGAGGGTGACCTCCCGGAGCTCGTCGTGCCCGGAGGGGAGGGAGAGGGGCGCCAGGTCGGGGGTGGGATCGGACCCCGCCGCGGAGCTGGGTCCGGGCGAGGTTCCCCCCCTCGGCGAGGGACGCTCGGGGGGGGCGGGAGGAGGCGTCGGTGCAGGCGGTGCCGCACTGTCCCGCTTCCGCGTCTCCCCCGCGCGTCCCCCTTCCGCCAGGGCCAGGGCCTCGGGCCCTGGAAGCCGCTCCAGGACCAGGGGATCGTGTCCCAACTCGCGGCGCTGCCGGAGGAAGCGGGCCACGAGGGTCGCCGGGGAGGGGCGGTCCTCCCCCGCGTCCGGCCCCGTCATGCCCCCTCCCCGGTGGTCCCATCCGATCCGGACAGAAGGGGCTCCACCCGATCCAGGATGGCGCGGGCCACGTCCTCCTTGGGGAGGAGGGGAAGCGCTTCCACACCGCCGCTCCGGTCCAGCAGGGTCACCCGGTTGGTAGGCACGTCGAACCCCGCCCCCTCTTCCCCGGCATCATTGGCCACGATGAGGTCGAACCCCTTGGCCTCCAGCTTCTCCCGGGCCCTGGACTCGAGCTCCTCCGTCTCCAGCGCGAAGCCCACGGCCACGCTCCCGGAGGGGCGCACGGCCCGACTCTCCCGGGCCACGTCGGGGTTCTCCACCAGGTGGAGCTCCCACCTGGGGCCGGTGTCGCTCCGTTTCCGCTTCCCCCGGGACGGGGAATCGGGGCGGAAATCCGCCACGGCTGCGGCAAAGAGGCTCAGACCCGCGGTGGGGGCCAACTCCACGACCCGGTTCCGCATCTCCACCGCCGTTTCCACCCGGGACACCTCCACACCGGCGGGGTCGGGGAGGGACGAAGGCCCCGTGACCAGGGATACCCGGCTCCCCCGGAGCCAGGCTTCCCGAGCCAGGGCGAATCCCATCCGCCCCGAGGACCGGTTCCCCACGTAGCGGACGCCGTCCAGGGGTTCCCGGGTGGGTCCCGCCGTGACCAGGACGTGGAGATGGGACCAGGGCGCCCGGTCTCCGAGGAAACGGCCGGCCCACTGGGACAGCTCCCCCGGCTCCACCATCCGGCCCACGCCGGCTCCCTCGCCCACGGCCAGGGGCCCCTGGCCGGGTCCCACCAGGTGGTAGCCCAGGACCTCGCGGCAGTGCGCTGCGTTCCGGGCGGTCTGGGGATGGCTCCACATCCGGTCGTTCATGGCCGGGGCCAGGACCACCGGGGCCCGCGTGGCCAGGAGCACGGTGGTGAGGAGGTCGTCCCCCCGGCCCTGGGCCGCCCGGGCCAGGAAGTCGGCGGTGGCCGGGGCCACCACGACGAGGTCGGCCTCGCCGGCCAGGGTGAGATGCCGGGCCGACCCCTCTGCGGACCAGAGGGAGTCCAGCGCCGGGCGCCCCGTGACCCCTTCGAAGGCGAGGGGGCGGACGAACTCCCCGGCGTTCCGGGTCAGGACCACGTCCACCCGGGCTCCCAGGAGGGTGAGATCCCGGGCCAGTTGGACCGTCTTGTACGCCGCGATGCCCCCGGTGACCCCAAGCACCACCCTCCGCCCCTCCCAGGGGGGGCGGGGGGAGAGGGGGTGGAGGCCGGCCATCGGGCTACTCCAGGACGCGGCGGCGACCCACCAGGCGGAACTCGATCTGCCCGGAGGTGAGGGCCTCCATGGCCCGGGTGGTGAGCTTCTTCTCCTCGCCCAGGGGCTTCAGGTCCCGGGGGAGGGCGTTCAGCTCCCGGGTGTACTTGGCCGCCACCAGGACGCCCAGGTACTTGCTCCCGGTGGTGGATGCCAGCTCGTCGGGTGTGAACACGCGCATGCCTGCCTGCCTTCCGGTTGAATGGACTATTCCCTCACGGCGCCCTGGCGGGCTGCCGCTCCTGCTTCGCTCTCCCGCACCGCCGTCTCGATCTCCCGGCGGAGGCGGGACACCTCGCCGGGCAGGTCCAGCGCCCGGGGGGGGCGGTGACTCTCCGCCTCCACGATGGCCCGGACCCGTGCGATGG
>JBJHCB010000340.1:0-3124 GCA_050485805.1 Gemmatimonadota bacterium
CCCCAGAACCGCCTCCTCCCACCCCGAACAAGGAGTTCGCCGTGCCTCCTGCTTCCCCCCACCGGATCCAGGGGCGTCACCTCGCCGCCGCGACCCTTCTGGCGCTGGGCCTGTCCGTCCCCGTGGGCGTCCACGGCCAGCAGCTCCACGGGGGTCTCGACGCCCGCATCCAGGAGCTCCTCGGCCAGGTGGATCCCCACCGTCTGCAGGCCACCGTGGAACATCTCACTTCGTTCGGGACGCGGAATACCCTGTCCTCCACGGACCACCCCACCTGGGGGATCGGGGCGGCCCGGGAGTGGATCCGGGAGGAGATGGCCTCCTACTCCCCGCGCCTCCAGGTCTCCTTCGACCGCTACACGGTGGAGCCCGAAGGGCGGATCGAGCGGACCACCGACCTCCGGAATGTGAAGGCCGTGCTGCCGGGGAGGAGCGAGCGCCGCATCTACGTGACGGGACACTACGACTCGGTGGTCTTCGGGGACCAGGAGGTGGAGGTCCCCGCCTCCCCCACGGACGACCCCTTCGACGGATACGCGCCCGGGGCCAACGACGATGGAAGCGGGACGGCGCTCCTCATGGAGCTGGCCCGGGTCTTCGCCCAGTCGGGGATGGAGTTCGACGCCACCCTGGTGTTCATGGCCATCGCCGGGGAGGAGCAGGGGCTCGTGGGCGCCCGCCTCCACGCCGATCGGATGGCCGCCGAGGAGAGGGTGATCACCGCGGTCTTCAACAACGACATCGTGGGGAACGGCATCGGGGGGAACGGCCTCCAGGACACCCGCACCGTGCGGGTCTTCTCCGAGGGGCCGGAAGACTCCCTCTCCCGCCAACTGGCCCGCTACATCCGCCGCCATGCCGCCCGATATGTCCCGGGCCACGACGTCCGACTCATCGCCCGGGAGGACCGCTTCGGACGCGGGGGCGACCACACCCCGTTCAACCGGGCGGGGTACGCCGCGGTCCGCTTCACCGAGTCCAGGGAGAATTACCGCCGCCAGCACACCGTCTTCGACACGGCGGACGGGGTGGACCCCGAGTACCTGGCCCGGAACGCCAGGGTGAACGCCGCACCCCTGGCCACGCTGGCCCTGGCTCCGGCGGCCCCGAGGGTGCAGTTCCAGATGCTGGGGCGTGGCGGAGGCTACGACGCCCACCTCCGGTGGGAGCCGTCGGAGGGCGCATCGGGGTACCGGATCTTCTGGCGCGAAGCCTGGGGGATGGACTGGGAGCACGAGCTCCTGGTGGGGGATGTGACGGAGTTCACCCTCCCGGACATCTCCATTGATGACTACCACTTCGGGGTGGCGGCGGTGGGGCCCGACGGCCACGAGTCGCTGGTCTCGGTGTACGTCCGTCCTCCCCGCTGAAGGGCCGGGGCTCCCCGGCGTCACTCCCCGGAGAGCCCCGGCCCTTCCCCGCCCCAGACGAACCAGACCAGGACGATGAGCCCCAGGAGAAGGAGGGCCCACAGGATGGAGGCGGTCCACACCGCCTTGGTCCGGGTGCCCTCCTCCCACCAGGAGTTGGGGCGAACGCCCTGAATCAGGAAGGCGGCCGTGGCAGCCAGGTTCAGGCACACCACGTTTCCCGCCACCAGGACCAGGGCGCCCAACCCCAGGTTCCACTCCCCCTCGCCCAGGAGGAGCCCGGCGTTGGCCAGGGGGGGGAGGAGAGCCACCGCCACCATTACCCCCACCAGGCCGACCCCCTTCCCCTGGGCCATGGAAATGGCTCCTGCAGCACCTGCCGCCAGGGCCAGGGCCATGTGCTCATAGGTGAGTCGGGTCCGGCCGAAGATCTGGTCCACCGTGGGATCCACCTCCAGGATCACCCCTGCCACAAGGGCCACGGCGAAGGCGGTGGACACTCCGGCCATGGACGCCAGGAGGGCGGATCGGCCGAGCCTCAGGTCACCCAGGGTGGTGGCGAAGGAGAGGGCCAGGGAGGGACCGATGAGGGGCGCGATGACCATGGCGCCGATGATGACGGCCCCATCGTCCAGCACGAGACCCGCGCTGGCCACGACGGCCGAGAGGGCCACCATGACCAGGTAGTACGGGGTGGCCCGGGACGCCCCTTCCAGCTCCTGGTAGAGCTCCTCCCGGTTGATCCGGGAGTGGACCATCTTGGACCCCACCTCCCGGTCGGGAGACCGGATGGCTCCCGACCGCCCCTCCTCCTCCGGGTCGTCCTCGGGATCCAGTCGGGGGACCGTGGCCTCCAGGGGGGTGAAGAGGAGTCGAAACCCCTCCACCTCCCGGAACCGGGTCTCCAGCTCATCCAGGAGGGGCTCGTTCCCGGCGGCCCCGATGATGGCGTCCACCACCTGCCGCCCGTCGTCGGTGGACGTCCGCCAGCAATGCTGGACACCATGTTCGTCCAGGATTCCGTCCACGGCCTCCTCCTCGGCCTCGGGAAGGAGGATCCGGAGGAGTCGGAGGCTCATGGTGGGCCCCTCGTGGCCTAGCGGTCGTCGGTGGGAACCGGGGGCCGGACGCCGGGGATCTTCTCCTCCGCCACGGCGAGTTCGCCGCAGAGGAGGGCGCCCCCGGCGGCCCCCCGGATGGTGTTGTGGGAGAGGACCACCATCCGCAGGTCGTGGATGGGACAGCTCCGGATCCGCCCCACGGAGACGGCCATCCCCCCCTCCAGCTCGCGGTGGAGGCGCGGCTGGGGGTGGCGCTCGTCGGCGAGGACGTGGAGGGGCCGGCGGGGCGCGAAGGGCAGTCCCAGCTCCTGGGGGAGGGAGCGGAACCCGGAGAGGACCTCTGCGGCCTCCTCGGGCGATGCCGGCGTGGAGAGCTTGACGGACACCATCTCCGTGTGCCCGTCGGAGACCGGCACCCGGGTGCACTGGGCCGAGACCGGGAACCGGGCGGGCTCCACCCCATCCTCGCCACGGGCCCCCAGGATCTTGAGGGTCTCCGCCTCCAGCTTCTCCTCTTCGCCGGAGATGAAGGGGATGACGTTGTCCTGCATCTCCAGGGCGGCGTGTCCCGGAAGCCCCGCCCCCGACAGCGCCTGGAGGGTCACCACGTGCACCGCCTCCACCCCGAAGGCGGCGTGGAGGGGCCCCAGTACCAGGCTGAGCCCGATGGTGGAGCAGTTCGGGTTCGTGATG
>JBJHCB010000341.1:0-3098 GCA_050485805.1 Gemmatimonadota bacterium
GGTAGAGGATTCCGATCTGGCGAAGATCCATGGCGCCGGGGGCGGGGGGGTGGGGACGAGGAGGGTGCGCGGATCGGGGAGCGTCCCACCCCGCCGGATGGGTGGATGTTCCCAGGGGGGCGGGTCGGTCGTCAAGGGGAGCCCAGGGCGGGCGCCGGAGACGGGGGCGAGGCCGGGCCCCTGGCCAGGGGGAGGAGGCGGGTCTATCGTGGGCGGGTCGACGGGGCCGGCCGGGGGGACCCGGGCTCCGCCGGAACGGAGGCCCGGGGACCCGGGGAAGGGAGGAGGGAGGGGAGATGAATGGAGCGGATCCCGCCAGGGGGTTCCCGACCCTCCATGGGTCACGCCCGGGGCCCCTGCAGACCCTGGCGGCTCTCGCCGAGTCCGGTTTTGCCTCCCTGGCCGAGGCGGACCTGGCGGGGTGGGCGCGGGAGGTGGCGGAGAGCCTCGGGGTGGATGGGGTGATGATCGCCTTCCTGGAGCCTCCCGGCCTGGACCAGGTCCGAAGCCAGACCTTCTACTACATGGGGTCCGCCGCCGACCAGGTCTGCTACCTCATCGCAGGCACGCCCTGCGAGGCCGTGATCCGCCAGGGTCCCCAGGTCTTCCCCGGCGGGATCCAGGCGGGGTTCCCCGATGACCCCATGCTCCCGGAATGGGGGATCCATGCCTTTGCGGGGGCGCCCATCCACTCCCGGGACGGAGGCGTCCTGGGGCTGCTCTCCGTTTTCTCCGCCGAGCCGCTTTCCGACCCGGACCTCGTCCTGGCCGGCGTCCGGGTCCTGGCGGCCCGCGTGGGATCGGAGTGGGACCGGCTCCAGCGGGACCGGCTCCTGGTGGCGGAGCGGAGGGTCCTGGAGCTGATCTCCCGGGATGCCGACCTCACCCGGGTGCTGGAGGGGGTGGTGGAGGAGGTGGAGCGGCTGGACCCGGAAGCCATCGCCTCCGTGCTCCTGGTGGAGGGGGACGGGAGGCACCTCCGGGCCGGCCCCGCGCCCCGCCTTCCCGCCGAGCTCCAGGAGGCGTGGAGCGTTCTTGCCGTGGGGCCGGACCAGGGCTCCTGCGGGACCGCCGCCTACCGGAAGGAGCCGGTCATCGTCACCGACATCCAGGCGGACCCCCTGTGGGCCTCGGCCCGGGAGCTGGCCGCGGCCCACGGGATCCGGGCCTGCTGGTCCCATCCGGTCCTGGGCCGCGACGGGAAGGTGCTGGCCACCTTCGCCATCTACCACCGCTCCCCCCGCAGGCCCGCCCCGACGGAGCTGGAGATGGCCCGACGCGTCTCCGACCTGGTGCGGCTGGCCGTGGAACATGATCGGAGCCGCCTGGCCCTGAAGGAGTCGGAGGCGCGGTTCCGCCAGCTGGCCGAGCATCTGGACGCCATCTTCTGGCTCTCGGATCCCCAGAAGTCCCGGCTGGACTATGTGAGCCCCGCGTACGCCCGGGTGTGGGGAAGGGACCCGGAGGAGCTGAAGGCGGATCCACTGGCCTGGCTGGAGAGCGTCCACCCGGAGGACCGTCCCGGGGTGGCTGCGGCCATCTGGCGGCAGGGGGACGGGACCTACGACGAGGAGTACCGGGTCCTGCGCCCCGACGGAGAGATCCGGTGGGTGGCGGATCGCGCCTTTCCGGTCCAGGACGGCCAGGGCCGGGTGGTGCGGATCGCCGGTCTGGTGCGGGACATCACGCGGGAGAAGGAGGCCGACCACCAGCTGGAGGAGAGCCGGAGGAGGCTCCAGACCCTCATGGACCACCTCCCGGGCGCCGCGTACCGATGCCGAAACGATCCCGCCTGGACCATGGAGGTGGTAAGCGCCGGCATCCTGGAGCTCACCGGATACTCCCCGGAGGAGTTCCTGGGCTCCGAGGCCGTGGACTACGGGGATCTCGTCCACCCCGAGGACCGGGCGCGGGTGTGGGCCGCAGTGCAGGAGGCTCGCGATGGCACGCGCTCCTTCGAGATCGTATACCGCATCGTCACCCGGGGAGGGGAGGTGCGTTGGGTCCAGGAGAAGGGTCGTTCGGTGCCCGGGGAGGAGGGCGTCGTCGAGGGGTTCGTCAGCGACATCACCGAGGGGAAGGAGGCCCGCGATGCCCTCCGGGTCAGTGAGGAGCGCTTCCAGCTCCTGGCCCGGGCCACCAACGATGCCATCCGGGACTGGGACCTGGAGACGGACGCCCTCTGGTGGAACGAGGGCGTCGAGGTCCTGACGGGCGATCCTCCTTCGGAACTGGGGGCGAGTTCCGAGGGATGGCGGGACCGGATCCACCCCGAGGACCGGCTGCGGGTGGTGGGGAGTCTGGAGGAGACGATCCGGTCGGGGGGAAGTCACTGGGTGGCGGAGTACCGCTTCCGGAGACGGGATGGCACGCACGCCTTCGTCCTGGACCGGTCCCATGTCATCCGGACCGGGGACGGACGGGCCGTCCGCGTCATCGGGGGGATGACGGATCTGACGGAGCGACGGGCCCTGGAGCAGCAGCTCCGGGAGAGCCAGAAGCTGGAGAGCGTGGGACGGTTGGCGGGGGGGATCGCCCACGACTTCAACAATCTCCTCTCGGTGATCCTGGGGGCGGTGGACCTGGCCATGGACAGCGCCTCCCGGGGAGCCTCCGTGGAGGTGGACCTGAAGGACATCCGACGGGCCGCGGACCAGGCGGCCCAGCTCACCCGGCAGCTCCTGGCGTTCAGCCGGCGCCAGGTCCTCCGTCCCCAGGTGGTGGACCTGAACCGCCTGCTGGGGGAGATGCTCAGCATGCTCCGCCGGCTCATCGGGACCAACGTCGAGATGGAGTTCCATCCCGCCCCCCTCCCGGCCACCGCCCGGGTGGATCCGGGGCAGATGCAGCAGGTCCTGGTGAACCTGGTGGTGAACGCCCGGGACGCCATGCCCGAGGGCGGCGTGCTGACCCTCCACGTGGCGCGGCACCCCGGACCGGACGGGGGCCCCGAGCGGGTGGAGGTGGTGGTGGGGGACACCGGGGAGGGGATGGAGACCTCGACCCTGGAACACATCTTCGAGCCCTTCTTCACCACCAAGGAGGCCGCCCGGGGGACGGGGCTGGGGCTGGCCACGGTCTACGGGATCGTCCAGCAG
>JBJHCB010000342.1:0-3094 GCA_050485805.1 Gemmatimonadota bacterium
GGGTCATCGTGAGCGGCCTGGTGGCGGTCCACCAGTTCGTCCGCATCGGCGCCCACGCCTTCGTGGGGGGGGCGTCCCGCATCGCCCAGGACGTGGCGCCCTACTGCCGGGTCTCGGGGAATCCCCCGAAGCTCTACGGGCTCAACTCGGTGGGGCTGGACCGTCGGGGCTTCTCCCCCGAGGCCCGGGCCCGGCTCAAGAAGGCGTACCGTATCCTCTTCCAGTCGGAGCTGAACCTCTCCCGGGCCATTGCCCGCGCCCGCGACGAGCTGGAGATGACCCCCGAAGTGGCCCACTTCCTGGATTTCGTCGCCTCCTCGGAGCGAGGGGTGACCACCTGATGTCCGGGGAAACCCACTCCGGAGGGGGAGGGAAGGGGCGCTCCCTCCGCCTGGGGGTGGCCGGGGTGGGGAGCCTGGGCTACCACCACCTCCGGATCGCCGGGGAGCTGCCCGGTGCCACCCGGATCGGGTTCCACGAACCCCGGGAGGATCGGGCCCGGGAGGTGGCTGAAGCCCTGGGGGCACGGCCCTTCCCCACCCTGGAGGCCCTCCTGGACGAGGTGGACGCCCTCATCGTCGTCACCCCCACCTCCACCCACCGGGACGTGGCGGTGGCGGCCCTCCGCCGGGGGATCCACGTCTTCATCGAGAAGCCCATCGCTCCCTCCCTGGAGGAGGCGGACGAGATCCTGGACGCGGCCCGGGAGGGGGGTGCACTGGTGCAGGTGGGTCATGTGGAGCGCTTCAACTCCGCCGTGGTGGGCGCCGAGCCGTACCTGGACGAGCCCCTCTTCATCGAATCCCACCGCCTGGCCCCGTTCACCGAGCGCGGCACGGACGTAGCGGTGGTCCTGGACCTCATGATCCACGACGTGGACCTGGTGCAGAGCCTGGTGGGGCGGCCCGTGGAGGAGATTCGCGCCACCGGGGCGCCCGTCCTGAGTCCGTCGGTGGACATCGCCAACGCCCGCATCGCCTTCGAGGGGGGAGCGGTGGCGAACCTCACCGCCAGCCGCGTCTCCATGGAGCGCCTCCGGAAGGTCCGGATCTTCCAGCGCTCCGGCTATCTCAGCCTGAACCTGGCGGAGGGCACGGGGGAGTTCCTCCGGCTCAAGGCCTCCCTCCCGTCCCTGGATCCCGAGGCCGCGGCCGCCGGCCACCTCCCCGGTGGCCTCCTGGCCCTGGACCTCTCCACCATCGTGGAGCGTATTCCACTCAGGGCCGAGCCCGCCGAGCCCCTCCGGCGCGAGCAGGATGCCTTCCGGGACGCGGTGCAGGGGCGGACTCCGCCGGCCGTGTCCGGACTGGAGGGCCGTCGGGCCCTGGACGTGGCCCTCTCCATCGAATCCACCATCCTTCGCCATGTCGCTCATTCGCGTTCGTCAAAACCGTAGGAAGGAGGGTACGGACATCCGGAAGGGGAAGTCCCCCCGGGTGCTCATCTTCCTCCTGATCCTGGTGGTCGTTGCGATCTGGTATCTTTCCACCAGCTACTGACGGCCGTCCGGGCCACGCTCCCCGGATCCTCGTCCTGGCCGGAGAGCCCTCCGGCGACCTCCACGGCGCCCACCTGGTGCGGGCCCTCCGGGAGCGCCTTCCCGGCGTCCGCCTCGTGGGGACGGGGGGGGAGGGGATGCGGCGGGAGGGCGTGGAGCTCCTGGCCGGACTCGACGATCTGGCGGTCATGGGGTTTGTGGAGGTCCTCTCCCGCCTTCCCTTCTTCTGGAGGCTGGAGCGGAGGGTCCGGAGCCTCCTGGATTCGGGGGAGGTGGATCTGGTCCTTCCCATCGACTACCCGGGCTTCAACCTGCGGGTGACGGAGGCGGCGCATGATCGCGGGATCCCGGTGGTCTTCTACATCGCGCCCCAGGTGTGGGCCTGGAAGGCCCACAGGGCGGGGAAGCTGGCCCGGACCGCAGACCGCATCGCGGTGATCCTCCCCTTCGAGACCGAGATCTTCCGGACGGAAGGCGGACGGGCGGAATACGTGGGCCACCCCCTCCTGGACCGGGTGGACGACCTTCCCGATCGGGGTACCTTCTGCGCCCGGAACGACCTGGATCCGGCCCGTCCCATCCTGGCGGTCTTCCCCGGGTCCCGGGCGCAGGAGCTCCGGCGGCACCGGCGGCTCTTCCTGGCGGCGGCGGAGCGCCTCCGAGGCTCGTTCCCGGATCTGCAGGTGGCGGTGGCCCGGGCTCCGGGGCTGGCCTATTCCGGCGACGATCCGCCGGGGGTCCGTCTGGTGGAGGACGGTCGGGCCCTCCTCCGCCATGCCCGGGGAGCGCTGGTGAAGTCCGGGACCACCACCCTGGAGGCTGCGCTGGAGGGCGTCCCCTTCGTGGTGGCCTACCGTACCCACCCCCTCACCTTCGCCCTGGCTCGCCGGCTGGTGCGGGTGGAGCATGTGGCCCTGGCCAACCTGGTGGCGGGAGAGCGGGTGGTTCCGGAGCTCCTCCAGGACGAGGCCACCCCGGAGGCCCTCGCGGCCGCGCTGGAGCCCCTCCTCCGGGAGGGTCCGGTTCGGGCCCGCATGGAGCAGGCGCTGGCGGGGATCCGGGACCGCATGGGGAGGGCGGGTGCGGCCCGCCGGGTGGCGGCGCTGGTGGAGGAGGTGCTGGAGGAGAGGGGGACGATGGGGAAGCGGGAGGGGCGAGGGTGACTCCGGCGGAAGGGAAGGGACGGACGGCCCCAACCTGGAAGATGGCCCTGGTGGAGCGGGCGGGGAGCGCCTTCCTGGGCGTCCTCTGGAGGACCCTTCGGTACGAGGTGACGGGAGACGAGGTCCTTCGGGAATTCCGGGAACGGGGGGAGTCCGTGATCCTGGCCTTCTGGCACTCCCGTATCCTTCCCCTGGCCTACATCCACCGGAACCAGGGGATCGTGGTCCTGGTGAGCCAGCACCGGGACGGAGAGACCATCGCCCGGATCATCCACCGGAACGGGTATCTCACGGCCCGGGGGTCCAGCACCCGGGGAGGGGCCCGGGGCCTTCGGGAACTCATCCGGGCGGGGCGGAGCGGACGGGACCTGGCGGTCACCCCGGACGGGCCGAAGGGCCCCCCCCGGCGGGTGAAGCTGGGCACCCTGGTGGC
>JBJHCB010000343.1:0-3089 GCA_050485805.1 Gemmatimonadota bacterium
GCCCCACGCAGATGTAGGTCACCCGTTCGTCCGCCAGCCGGGGCATCATGGGCTCCTCCGGCAGGAGGATCATGGAGTGGTTCACCTCGAAGGAGACGGCCCCACCCCGGGGGGCCGAGGGGGGCTGGTCCGCGGCGTAGGTCCGGACCACCCGGATCTCCACGTTGATGGGGAAGGTCTTGGCGAACTCCAGCCAGCTCCGTTCCCGGTCGTGGTTCCGCACCGCCAGGCGCGTCCGCTGGGCCCGGGGAAGGGAGAAGGCGGGATGATCCCCCAGGTAGAGGTCAGTGACATCCACCACCGAGGTCCCGCTCCCCCGGGCCTGGAGGGAGAGGGAGGCCATGACGCTGGGGAAGAGGGAGTTCTCGACTGCCAGGTGCACCCGGTCCCCGGGGTCGGCGGTCATGGAGTGGGAGACTCCCCGGAGGAGGATCCGGTCGTCGCGGCGCTCCCAGCGCACCATGACGTTGGGGACCATCATGGCCCCCACGTCGGCCAGGCCGTCCTGGGTCTTGTCGTACCGGCTCATGATGAGCATGTCCCGCCCCAGGATGGAGTCGGGGAGCTCGAAGAGGAGGCGTCCCTCCACCTGGTGGACGTGGAAGAGCCCCTCGCGGGACTCGGCGGAGGCGGGGACCACCTCCTGGTAGCTCCGCACCTGGGCCTCCACCGGCGAGGCCGGGGAGAACAGGGTCGCGGGGACGAGGGCCGCTGCCAGGAACAGGGCGCGACGGCCGGTGGGTGCTGGGGTCGTGGGAACCTTCCTCATTCCTCCATCCTTCCGAAACGGGGATCGTGGGGCGTGGTGGGGTCGGGTGCTCCGACCGCCCGGGAGCGTCACCCCCGGACCCCGGACGTTGGACGAGGGGGACCGGAAGAGCAAGACGAAGGGGGGGCGGGGGACCGGCGGGGCGGACCCCGCTCCGGAGGTGCCGGTCCATGGAACCCCGGCCGTCCCCGGGGTCCATGGAACACCCGCGATCTCGGGGTTAGCATGGGGCCATGGAAAACATCGAGATCGGGGAACGGCTGGAGGAACTGGCGGACCTCCTGGAGATCAGCGGCGCCAATCCCTTCCGCATCCGGGCGTACCGGAATGCCGTGCGCACCCTCCGGGGGCTCACCCGGCCCCTGAGGCGGATGGTGGAGGAAGGCGAGGATCTCACCGAACTCCCGGGGATCGGGAAGGACATGTCCGCCCACATCCGGGAGCTCCTGGAAACCGGGGGGCTGGCTCTCCTGGACGAGATCGCGGAAACCGTGCCCCGGGAGCTGGCCATCCTCACCCGCCTGGACGGGGTGGGACCGAAGAAGGCCAAGCGCCTCTGGGAGGAGCTGGGGGTGGTGACGGTGGACGACCTGGAACGCGAGGCCTCGGCGGGGCGGGTGGCGGAGCTCTCCGGCTTCGGGGAGAAGAGCGCCTCCAAGATCCTCCGGGCCATCCAGGACCACCGGAAGCACCAGGGGCGCTTCCTCCGCCAGGTGGCGGTCCAGTACCTGGAGCCCCTCTTGGAGCACCTCGGGGGGGAGAAGCGCTTCCACCGCCTCGAGGTGGCGGGGAGCTATCGTCGGGGACGGGAAACGGTGGGGGACATCGACCTCCTGGCGCAGGTGGAGGGGGACGGGAGGGAGGCCATGGAACGCTTTATCTCCTTTTCCGGGGTGGAGCGGGTGGAGATGGCCGGGGGAACCCGGGGGAGCGTGGTGCTCCGCTCCGGCCTCCCGGTGGACCTCCGCATCGTCCCCCGGGAGACCTTCGGCGCCGCCCTCCACTACTTCACCGGCTCCAAGGAGCACAACGTGGAGATCCGGAAGCGGGCCCAGGAACGGGGGCTCCGGGTGTCCGAGTACGGCGTCTTCCAGGTGGACGACGAGGGGGAGGAGGGGGAGCGGGTGGGAGGCGCCACCGAGGAGGAGGTCTTCCAGGCGGTGGACCTCCCCTGGATCCCCCCGGTCCTCCGGGAGAACCGGGGGGAGATCCAGGCGGCGGAGAAGGGGGAGCTCCCGGAGCTGGTGGAGCTCAAGGACATCCGGGGCGACCTCCACATGCACACCACCTGGAGCGACGGCCGGGATTCGGTGCGCACCATGGCGGAGGCCTGCCGGGAGCGGGGGTACGCCTTCATGGCCATCTCCGACCACTCCCGGGCGGTGACGGTGGCCAACGGCCTGACCCCGGAGCGGCTCCGGGAGCAGTGGGTGGAGATCGACAGGGCCCGTGACGAGGTGGAGGGGATCCGCATCCTCCGGAGCTGCGAGGTGGACATCCTGAAGGACGGGACCCTGGACCTCCCGGACGACGTGCTGGAGGAGCTCGATCTGGTACTGGTGGCCATCCATTCCCACATGGACATGGACGAGGCCACCATGACCCGCCGGATCCTGGCGGGGATCGCCCACCCCCTCACCGACATCCTGGTCCACCCCACCGGGCGGCTCCTGAACCGCCGGGAGCCCTATCCGGTGGACATGGAGGCGGTGCTGCAGGCTGCGAAGGAGCACGATGTGGCGGTGGAGTTGAACGCCAATCCCCTCCGCCTGGACCTCCACGACCGCCACCTCTTCCGGGCCCGGGAGCTGGGGGTGAAGGTGGTGGTCTCCACCGACGCCCACCGGACGGGGCACCTGGCCTACATGGAGACGGGGCTGGAGCAGGCCCGGCGGGGGTGGATCGAGGCGGGGCACCTGGTGAACGCCCTGGACCCCGAGACCTTCGAGCGCTGGCGGGTCCGGAAGCGGGGATGATCCTCTCCATCGCCATCCTGGCCGGCGGGGTCCTTGTCCTCTACGGCGGCGCCGAGGCCCTCATCCGGGGGGCCGTGCAGCTGGGGCGGCGGGCGGGCGTGAGCCCCATCATCATCGGGCTCACCGTGGTTTCGGTGGGCACCTCGGCGCCGGAGCTGGTGGTGTCGCTCCTGGCGGCGACGCGGGGGAGCCCCGACCTGGCGGTGGGGAACGTCCTGGGCTCCAACCTGGCCAACATCGGTCTCATCCTGGGGCTGGCGGCCCTCATGCAGCCCCTGGAGATCCACGGGCGGGTGGTGCGCCGGGAGATCCCCTGGATGCTGGGGCTCTCCTTCCTGGCCGTT
>JBJHCB010000344.1:0-3088 GCA_050485805.1 Gemmatimonadota bacterium
AGGGAGGGGTTGGTGGTGACGCCATCGATGAGGCCGGCCTCCGCCGCCCTCCGGATCTCGGCCAGCTCCGCGGTGTCCAGGAAGATCTTCATGGGGTCCGATGTCAGGGGTGAGGCGAGGGAAGACCCCCGCGGGTTCAGGGGGCGGGATGGACGGCGGGTTCACCCCGATGCGCACCTGGGTTCCACACCTCGGGGGGATACTCCACCCGGGCCAGAAAGAGCCCCTCGGGGGGGGCAGGGGGCGAGGTGACCAGCGCCGTCCCCGGGTCCCCCAGGAGTTCGTCCAGGTCCTCCAGGGGGCGCTCCCCCCGGGCCACCGCCACCATGGTTCCCACCAGGTAGCGGACCATGTGGTGGAGATAGCGGTTCGCGGTGATCCGGAAGCAGCGGCCCAGGGGAGGGTCGCCGGGCTCCGGGGCCTGGCCGGGGGCGGGGCCCGGCCAGGGACTCCATCCGGCCGAGTCCACCCGGCAGCGGTCTCCCCGCTCGGGCTGCCCGGCCTTGGCGAAGCTCCGGAACGAGCGCTCTCCCGGGATCCGCCTGGCCGCCTCCTCCAGGAGCTCGGGGTCCGGTGGGTTCCCGTCCAGGGGCCAGCAGCTTCCCCGGAGGAAGGGGGAGCGGGCTCGCGGGTGCGTCCCCACCCGGTAGAGGTAGCTCCGGCGGACCGCGTCGTAGCGGGGATGGAAGCCCGGCGTCACCCGGCGGACCTCCTCCACCCAGATCTCCCGGGGGAGGAGGGCGTTCAGGGAACGGCGGAGGCGGGGCGGGTCCCAGGACGGGGGAAGGTCCACGGAAGCCACCTGCCCCGAGGCGTGGACCCCCCGGTCGGTGCGCCCGGATCCCACCACCGCCCTCCGCGCCCCGGTGATGCGGGCCAGGACCTCTTCCAGGGCGCCCTGCACCGTGGGCTCCTCCCTCTGGAGTTGCCAGCCGTGGAAGGGGCCCCCGTCGTACTGGAGGACCAGGGCGAAGCGGGAGAGGCCGGGCGGCCCGGCCCCGGAGGAGGCGGTCGCGGGGGAAGCGGTCACGGGGAAAAAGGTATCCGGGGAAGGGGGGGTGTCAACGTTGACCCTCCCCCGGGGAATGCACTAGCGTGGGGCCATTCCCCAGACCCCGGTCCAGACGGTTCTTCCACCACCTGAGGCGCTCCTGCGGCCCCGTTTCCGGGACCCCGCTCCCCCTGCGCCCTCCCGATTCCCGGCTCCCCTCTCCACTCCGGCCCCATGGCACTCCGACCCCATCTCCAGACCATCTCCACCGGACGGGACCTCACGGTGGAGGAAGCGGAATCCGCGTTCACGGCCGTCATGGGGGGGGAGGTGTCGCCGGCCCAGGTGGCCGCCCTCCTCATGGGACTCCGGACCAAGGGCCACGCCCCCGCGGAGATCGCCGGCGGTGTCCGGGCCCTGCGGAGCGCCATGATCCCCGTCCCCGTCACCGGGGGGGCCCCCTTGGTGGACACCTGCGGAACGGGGGGCGGGTCGGTGACCACCTTCAACATCTCCACGGCGGCGGCCCTGGTGGCTGCGGCGGCGGGAGTCCGGGTGGCGAAGCATGGGAACCGGTCCTTCACCTCCCGGAGCGGGAGCGCCGACGTGCTGGAGGCCCTGGGAGTGGAGATCCAGCTCCACCCGGAGGCCATGGGACGGGTCCTGGACGAGGTGGGGATCGTCTTCATGTTCGCTCCCCTCCTCCACCCCGCCATGCGGCACGTGGGTCCCGTCCGGAGGGAGCTGGGAATTCCCACCATCATGAACCTGCTGGGCCCCCTCACGAATCCGGCGGGGGCCCGGCGGCAGGTGGTGGGCGTCTCCGACCCCACCTTCCGGACCCTGGTGGCGGAAGCGCTGCGGACCCTGGGGCACGAGCGCGCCCTGGTCCTCCATGGGACGCCCGGGATGGACGAGGTGAGCCCCCTGGGCCCCACCCGGGTCAGCGACCTGGTAGGAGGAGAGCTCCGGGAGTACGAGGTGGATCCCGCCTCCCTGGGGCTGGCCCTGGCCCGTGAGGAGGAGATCGCCGGGGGCTCTCCGGAGGAGAACGCGGCGCTCATCCGTTCGGTCCTGGAGGGGCGGGAGCGGGGCGGAGCGAGGACGGTGGTCCTCCTGAACGCCGCCGCCACCCTGGTGGTGGCCGGGGTGGCCGCAGACATGGGGGCGGGGGTGCTCCGGGCCGCAGACGCGCTGGATTCCGGAGCGGCCAGCCGGGTCCTGCATCGGCTCGGAGAGGTTAGTCGGGCCTACGCAGATCCTCGGGAGGCGGGCCCCCGGGAGGAAGGAGGCGGATCGCGGTCCGCCTGAGGGCGCTCCGGGTCCCGGGGAGGAGGGGCTCCCGGGGATCCATCGTCGTCCCGGACCACCGCCTCCAGCCGCCAGGGGCCGGGGAAGACCCGGGGGGTCCGTCCCTCGGCCACCACGATGCGGGTCCGCTCCTTCGAACGATCGAACCATCCCGCCAGGAAGGGGATGCGCATGGGACCTCCCGCTGGATGGGGTCAGTACCGCCGGATCACGCCCACCACCACCCCCTGGATCGTCACCTCGTCGGGGTGGAAGAACATGGGCTCCAGGGCCTCGTTGGCGGGCTGCAGCCGGATCCGCCCGTCCCGCTCCCGGTAGAGCTTCTTCACCGTGGCCGACTCCCCCCCGACGAGGGCCACCACCATCTCGCCGTCGTCGGCGGTGGGTCGACTGTTGACGATGATCTGGTCCCCGTCCCGGATCTGCTCGTCGATCATGGAGTTGCCCACCACCCGGAGCACGTAGTTCTCCCCACGGCGCCGGAGGAGGTCCGGGGGGACCAGCACCGTCTCGGCGTCGGGGATGGCCTCGATGGGCTGGCCCGCCGCCACCTCTCCCAGGAGGGGGAGCTCCACGGCTCCCGGCCGGGCCGTCCCCCGCACGAGCTCGATGGACCGGCTCTCGTTGTACGCCTTCCGGATGTACCCCTTCCGTTCCAGATTGCTCAGGTGCTCGTGCACCGTGGCCAGGGAAGAATACCCGAAGGCGTCGGCGATCTCCTCGAAGCTCGGGGCGTACCCGTTCTGGAGGATGTACGTGCCGATGTGATCCAGGATTTCCTTCTGC
>JBJHCB010000345.1:0-3082 GCA_050485805.1 Gemmatimonadota bacterium
CCTACGGCGTCCACTGGCCGGAGCAGGGCCACTCCATCCGGATCCACTTCGACCTGAGCACGCCGGTGCCGACGCCCCCGGATCCCTGGGGGTACGAGGGCGGGGATCGCTGAATCGGACTCAACCCACCACGTCGGGGCGCTCCCGGATGGTCATGATGGTGGCCATCATGGTGGCCACGTGGGTCTCCGCGCCCTCCTGCACCATGAACCCATCCCCCTGACAAACGGAGAGGGTCCGTCCGGAGCGGACCACCCGCCCCCGGGCCAGGAGGCGGGACCCCCGAGCCGGGGCCAGGAGGTTCGTCTTGAACTCCACCGTCAGGACCCCCACCTCCCGGGGAAGGAGGGTGAGGGCCGCGTATCCGCAGGCGCTGTCCAGCGCCGAGGTCACCACCCCGGCATGCAGGAACCCGTGCTGCTGGGTGAGATCCGTCCGAAAGGGGAGCTCGATCTCGATCTCCCCGGGCGCCACCCGCAAGAACTGCGCCCCCAGGGTCTCCATGAGGCGCTGGGCCTGGAAGCTGCTTCGGACGACCTGCTCGTAGTCCGGATTTCGGGGAGGGTGCATAGGGGGGCGCGGGTTCGGGGGAGGGGGTGCCGAGGCATCGGGCCGGTATCCGTTCTCTCGCCCAGGGCGGCGCTCGGCGGACCCGGAACGTATCAGCCGGACTGCATGCGTGTGCACGGGGCCCCGACTCGCGCGTCGTAAGGGGTGAATGGAGGTCCACCCCACCCCCGAGCCGGAGTCGTCCGCCATGAGAGCGCTGGCCATTGCCCTCCTGATCCTCCCCCTGATGGGGAGCGTGCCCGAGCTTCCCCTGACGGAGACCGTGGCACAGGGTGCCGTTCCCGACCCTCCCCCCCTCTCCTCCGAGGGGACTCTCCCCGCCTTCCGCTCGGAGGCCGAGTTCCGCTCCTTCCTCCGGACGTATCAGGCCGCCGATGGGCGGTCCCGCCGCCTGGAAGGCGCCGTGGCCATGGATGCCGTCGGTGTCCAGGAGGCCCCCGCCACGGCCCCCGCCGCTTCCGAGTCGGTGACCAACGTGCAGCACGCCGGGGTGGACGAGGGCGGGATCGTGAAGGTCCACGGGGACCACCTCATCATCCTCCGGCGGGGACGGCTCTTCACCGTGGCCATCGGAGACGAGGAGCTCCGACCCGTTTCCATGTCCGACGCCTTCGGGCCGGACGTGGACCCCGGTCACGCGTGGTACGACGAGCTCATCGTCCACCAGGACCAGGTCGTGGTGGTGGGGTACAGCTACCGCCGGGGCGGAACCGAGGTGGGGCTCTTCCGGATCCATCCCGACGGCACCCTCTCCCACCGCTCCACCTATCAGCTCCGCTCGGCCGACTACTATTCCTCCCGCAACTACGCTGCGCGCCTGGTGGGAAGCCGCCTGGTCTTCTACGCCCCCGTGCCCATGCCCTTCTACGGCCGGACTCCCGAGGAGATGCTCCCGGCCTTCCGGAGGTGGGAGGACGGCCCCGAGGGCGGGAGCTTCCGGCGGATTCTCCCGGCCACGCGCATCCACCACGCCGGCCTGGACCCCAGGCAGGGGCCGTACGTCCTCCACACCGTCACCACCTGCGACCTGGCCCAGCGGGAGCTCCGGTGCGATGCCTCCGCCGTCCTGGGTCCCTGGGGCCGGGTGTTCTACGTCTCACCCGGCGCGGTCTACGTGTGGACCAGCCACCCGCCCCGCGGCCCGGGGGCGCAGGGGGGCAACGGGATGCTCTACCGCATGCCCCTGGACGGTTCGGCGCCGGGCGCCCTGGGGGTGTCCGGAAATCCCGTGGACCAGTTCTCCTTCCTGGAAGGGGGCGATGGGCATCTGAACGTCCTGGTCCGGTCGGCGGGGTCCGGGGACGGGATGTGGGGGGCCGAGCGGAGCCGGGGGGAGGTGGCCCTCCTCCGGATCCCGCTGGCGAGCTTCTCGGATGGGCGGCGCTCCGCCCCGTCCTCGCGCTACCGGAGCCTTCCCACGCCTTCCGGTGGGCCCTTCCAGAACCGGTTCGTGGGCGACCACCTCCTCTATGGAACCGGGAGCGGCTGGGGGCGGGCCTCGGACCACCGCGCCGGGCGGGGCGTCTACGTGGTGCCGATCCGGAGGGGTGTGGCGGACTGGGTCCCCCTGGAGCACGGGGTGGACCGGATCGAGGCCCTGGGACGCGATGCGGTGGTGGTGGGAAGCGGGGGATCCGACCTCCACTTCACGAGCCTGCGCCTGGGACGCCGCCCCGGGGTGGCCCACCGCTTCGTCCAGTCGGACGCGGCCCAGGGCGAGCTCCGGAGCCACGGCTTCTTCTACCGGGCCGATGACGGGGACTCCGGCATCCTGGGTCTCCCGGTCCGGGAGGCGGGCCGACCCGGGGTCGTCCACCTCCGGGAGGGATCCGCGTCCATCCTTCTCCTCCGGAACGTGGAGGGCCACCTCACCCCCCTGGGGCACCTCCATGCCGCTTCCGGGGGGCGGTTGGACGATGCCTGCCGGGCCTCGTGCGTGGACTGGTACGGGAACGCCCGTCCCCTCTTCCTCCGGGGACGGATCCTGGCCCTCCTGGGGTATGAACTGGTGGAGGGAGTCGAGGAGCCGGGCGGGATCCGGGAGCTCCGGCGGGTGGACTTCAGTCCCTCTGCCCTGGCCCGGGCTCCGTGGCGGTAGGAGCCTGGAGGGGAGGCGAGGGGGGCCCGAGGTGGAAGAGGAGCCGGTAGGCCGGGCGTCCGCCCCGATCCAGATAGTAGTGGAAGAGCTCGTACTCCCGGTCCAGGCGGAGCCGCCACACCCGTCGCAGCTCCGGTGGGGTCTCCTCGGTGGCGTGGAAATCCGGGAAGTGCTGGAAGGTGGGCGAGCCCTCCGGAGAGGCGTGTCCCCCGAAGCCCGAGTTCTCGTACTCGGTGCCGTCGGTCCGGAGGTGTTCGTGGAGGAAGGTCAGCCCCTCCTCCTCCATCCGGAGGATCCAGGTGCGGGAATGGTCGTCCCCCACCACGAAGGGGATCCGGAGTTCCCGGTCCCCGCACTCCTCCACGGTGAAGTACAGGCGGGCCGGCTCGAAGATGGTGTCCGTCACCTCCGCGA
>JBJHCB010000346.1:0-3066 GCA_050485805.1 Gemmatimonadota bacterium
GTGGAGATGATCCCCAGGAGCTCCATCTCCCGGGCCACCACCGCCCGCCTCACGTCGAACTCCCGCATCCGCTCCAGGACGCTCATCATGGGCGTGTCCGGCTCCACCACCAGGGTCTCGTGGAGGGGGGTCATGACGCCGGCCACGTTCCTCCGCGGCCACTCCTCACGGGGCATTCCCTTCACCTGGGAGAGGGTCACGAGCCCCACGATGATCCCATCCTCGGTCACCGGAAAGGAGTTGTAGGGGCGGCGCATGAAGTAGTCGTGGATGAGATCGTCCACCGAGAGGTCAGGGGAGACCGTCTCGGGCTCCGGGCTCATGGCCTCCACCGCGGTGATGGGGTGGAGGAGCTGCTGGAGAAGGACGTGCTGGTAGGAGGAGCGCGCGGCCTGGGTGAGGAACCACCCGATGAAGACGAACCAGAGCCCTCCCACCACCGCCCCACCCACCAGGAGGGCCCAGACCCCCAGGGCGATGATCATCCACCCCAGGAAGCGCCCTGCGGCGGTGGCGGTCCGGGTGGCGGAGAGGAGGCTCCCCGTCACCTTCCAGAGGGTGGCCCGGAGGAGGCGGCCCCCGTCCAGGGGAAACCCGGGGAAGAGATTGAACACCGCCAGAAGGACGTTGAGGAAGGCCAGGTACTCGGCCACCACGGTGACGGACTCCCCGAGCCCCACCCCCGGCCCCCACCAGGCCACCTGATAGAGGACGGCGGCGATGGCGAAGGAGGCCAGCGGACCCACCCCCGCGATGATGAACTCGTCCCCGGGAGTGGAGGCATCCGTCTTCGTGCGGGCCATCCCGCCGAAGATGAAGAGGGTGATCCCCTCCACCTCCACCCCCTTCCAGCGGGCGGCGAAGGCGTGGGCCAGCTCGTGGAGGAGGAGGGAGACGAAGAAGAGGATGGCTCCCGCCAGCCCCATGGCCAGGTGGGTGAGCCGTCCCAGCTCCGGGGCGTGGGCCGGGAAGACGGCCCCCCCGAACGTCCCCAGAATGAGGAAGAAGATGATGAACCAGGAGTAGTCCAGGGAGATCTCGAACCCCGACACCGAGCCCAGGCGGATGCCGGCGAAGACGCCGGTTCGGGCAGGGCGGCGGCGGATCTCCCGTCTCGGTTCCGTGGCGGTGGGTTCCATTCGGCCTGTCATTCCTGGGCCCCGGGCGGGAACATCCCCACCCGGGCGTGGGTCATTCTGGCAGGAGTTCCGCCGGAGCGGCACCCCGGCAGGGGCCTGGAGGCTGGCAGGATTCCTGCACCTGGAATCTCTCACATTCAATTCGCCGAAGCGAATCCGCCGTCCCCCGGGCGGCCCGATCCGGAACCGCGACGCTCCCCCTGTCGGCAGACCCCGGCACGAGAGCTTCCCGCAAGCGAGGTGCCATGCCAGAGCGTTTCACTCTTCCCGTCCTCCCCCTCCGGGACACCGTGGTGTACCCCGGCGTGGCCGTGCCCATCTCCGCCGGTCGCCCCGGCACCGTGGAAGCCGTCCAGAAGGCGCTGGACGGGGACCGCCGCCTCTTCGCCGTCGCCCAGCGGGAGAACGAGGACGAGGCCACTCCCGAGCTCCTCTATTCCGTGGGAACCGTGGTCCGGATCATCCAGACCCACCGGGTCCGGGGCGGGGTCCAGCTCCTGGTGCAGGGCGAGGAGCGGGCCGAGGCCATCCGGTACGAGGCCCAGGGAGAGGGGATGCTGGAAGCGTCCCTCATCTCCCTCATCCGGTTCCCCCCCCGGAACCCCGAGGACCCGGGGTTCCAGGCCCTGGACAAGGAGCTCCGGGACCGGGCGGCGGAGTTGGGGACCCGGCGGGGGGTTCCCGCCGAGGCGCTGAACCAGCTCATCCAGGGGGTGGACGAGCCCGGCTCCTTCGCCGACCTGGTGGCCTTCTACCTGGACCTTCCCACCCCGGACAAGCAGAAGCTCCTGGAGGTGCTGGACGACGAGGAGCGGATGCGCCGGGCGCTGGTGGCGGTGGAGCGGGAGCTGGCCCGCCTGGACGCCCAGGAGGACATCCAGGCCAAGGTGCAGGAAGAGCTGGGGGAACGACAGCGGGAGATGCTCCTCCGGGAGCAGATGAAGCAGATCCAGCGGGAGCTGGGCGACGAGGACGACCGGAAGGAGGTGGAGGAGCTCCGGGCCCGCATCGAGAAGCTCCAGCTCCGGGAGGACGCCCGCACCGAGGTGGAGCGGGAGCTGAAGCGCCTGGAGCGCACCTCCCCCCAGTCCGCCGAGTACCAGGTGATCCGCACCTTCCTGGAGTGGATCACCGAGCTCCCCTGGAACGAGCGCACCGACGACCAGATCGTGCTGTCCCGCTCCCAGGAGATCCTGAACCAGGATCACTACGGCCTGGAGGACGTGAAGGACCGTGTCCTGGAGTTCCTGGCCGTGCGGAAGCTCCAGATGGAGCGGAGCCCCCGCCCGACGGTGGACGCCTCCCACGAGGAGTCGCCCCCGGACGAGGATGTCCCGGAGGACGAGCGGAGCTCCCGGGCCGGCCCCCTTCCGGCCACTCCGCTTCCGGATGGAGGGGCGGGGAACGGCCCCACCGGTGGCGAGCCCAACGGTGAGGGAACGCCCCCCAACGGAGAGGGTGCCTCTCCCGCAACGGAGGAGAAGGAGGAGGAGGACGGGGCCGACCCCGGGGACACCCCCGGGCCCGAGGTGCCCGGAAGGGAGGAGGAGGACCTGGTGGGGCGCGGCCCCATCCTGCTCTTCACCGGGCCTCCCGGCGTGGGGAAGACCTCCATCGCCCAGTCCATCGCCCGCTCCCTGGGGCGGAAGTACGTCCGTATCTCCCTGGGGGGCGCCCGGGACGAGGCGGACATCCGGGGCCACCGCCGCACCTACGTGGGGGCCATGCCCGGGCGGATCCTCCAGGGGATGCGCCAGGTGAAGTCCAAGAACCCCGTCTTCCTCCTGGACGAGGTGGACAAGCTCGGCGTCTCCTTCCAGGGGGACCCGTCGTCGGCCCTCCTGGAGGTGCTGGACCCCGCCCAGAACTCCTCCTTCACGGATCACTACCTGGGGATTCCCTTCGACCTGTCCGAGGTCCTCTTCAT
>JBJHCB010000347.1:0-3059 GCA_050485805.1 Gemmatimonadota bacterium
CGCGATGGCCACGAGGGTGAACAGAAGGAGGGCACCCACCCCCCACCCCTCCGGGCCCCGTACCCAGGAGGGCCACCAGGTCGCCTTCAACCCAGCTTCCGCCACAGATCCCCTCCATGGCCCTCGGGCCGGCTCCTGCCCCATTCCACGAAGGCCGCCATGGTGGGGAGGATCTCGAAGGACCGGAACGGAACGGGGACCCGCTCCGGTTCGAAGGTCTCGCTCTTGACCCCCCCGAAGACCAGGTCATAGGGGAGGTGGGGACGATAGAACTCCCTCAGGACGTCCAGGCAGCGGCGCATATGGGCCGCCGAACCCGGGGGGGAGAATGAGACGCAGACCAGGTCGGCGGCATGGGCCCTCTGGATGGCCGCGAACTCCTCCGCGGGGGTGTCGGCCCCCAGGTAGAAGACCGTCCACCCGGCCCGCTCCAGGAGGACGCGGGCGCACATGGCGCCCAGATGGTGATGGTCCCCTTCCATGGCCCCCACCACCGCCACCCGATGGGAGCCGTCTCCGTTCCGGGATGGAGCGAGGCTGGCTCCGGGACCGGGCTCCTGGGAGAGGCAGACGAGGGCCTCCATGGCCGCGAGGGTGGCCATGTGCTCCTCCCCGATCCGGAGGCGACCTTCCCGCCACGCCGTCCCCACCTGGGCCATGAAGGGCTGGATCACGCCGTCGCAGAGGCGGGCGAGGGACACGTCCGATCGCGCTCCCAGCTCCCGGAGGAGCGCCGTGATCCGCCGTGGGTACCCGCGCACCAACCACCCCATGGAAAGGGAGACCACCCGCTCGAAGTCATCATTGCGCACGGCATCCCGGACCGCCAGCCAAACGTGCGACTCGTAGGGCGCGAACGGGGTGAGGTAGGTGGAAACCTGCCGCTGTCGGGCGAACTCCATGACCTCGCGCAGATAGATCCGTCGATGTCCGCCGCCGGTCTTCTTGGTGCGGAGCTCTCCGCCATCGCTCCAGCGCTTCACCGTGGAGGGGTGGACGTCCAGGAGCTCCCCCACCTCCGAAGTGGTGAGGAAGAGATCGGAGTTGAAGCCTTGCATGGTTCCTCCGCGCTGCAGTCCGGCCCAGATGACGTCGTGTCGACCGAATGCCAAGGTATGGACGGTTCAGCGGAATGTCAATCTTTTCTCGACGATACCTATACTAATGATCTACGAACCCCTGGGAAGTCCGCGGATGGACGGTCGGCGGGGCACCCCGGGAGGAGATCCGGAGGGGACTCAGGAGAGGGAGGAGGGGGCACCGCCGGATGGGGATGGGCAGGGCGCCCGGGGAGGCGGAAGGAGACACCGGGAGGGGAGGCGGCGCCCCGGGGGGGGGGTCATCCCTCCCGGGCGATCCCTTCCGCGAGGCGGGCCACCGCCCGGGCCATCCCGGGGAAGATGAAGGTGTGGAGGGGGAACACGGCGTACCAGTAAAGGATTCCCGGCACCCCCGCGGGCGCGAAGAGGGCGCTCTGTACCAGGCGCGTGCCCTCCCCCTCGGGAATGGCCTCCCACTGGAGCCAGGCTCGCCCCGGCACCCGCATCTCCGCCCGCAGACGGAGGAGCCGGGGGGGCTCCATGGCCTCCACCCGCCAGAAGTCCACGGCCTCCCCCGCCTGGAGCGAGGAAGGATGGCGACGTCCCCGCCGCCGCCCCGGTCCCCCCACCACCTGGTCCAGGAATCCCCGGACCCCCCAGGCCCAGTCCCAGTAGAGCCATCCCCGCTCCCCCCCCAGCGAGGAGAAGGCCTGGAAGGCCGCCTCGGGGGAAGCCTCCACCCGGAGGGTCCGCACCTCCCGGAGGATTCCCTCCCGGTCCTCGAACTCAAAGGTCTCTCCCCGGCCCAGCGCCCCGCTCCAGCGCGTGGCCACCGCCCCGGTGCGCGTCCGCTCCAGGGCCAACTCCACCGCCTCCCGATAGGGAAGGGGGTGGATCTCCGGGAAGAGTTCCCTGGAGCGGGAGACGTCGCCCACCACCGGCTGCACCACCCCCTCCACCAGGGGAAGGGCGATGGCGTTGGGGATGGGGGTGACGAGCCCCACCCAGAGCCCGGAGAGCCCCGGGGTGAGAACCGGGACGGGGAGGATGATCCGCCGGAGCCCCCGGACCCGGGCATACTCCAGCATCATCCGCCGGAAGGTGAGGAGCTCCGTCCCCACCTCCAGCACCCCCAGGGGCTCTCCCCGCTCCGCCGCCGCCACCAGGTAGAGGAGGACGTCCCGCACGGCGATGGGCCGGACCTCGTTCTGGATCCAGCGGGGCGCCACCATGGCGGGGAGCCGTTCCGTGAGGTAGCGGACCATCTCGAAGGAGGCGGAGCCGGAACCGATGATGGGACCGGCCCGGAGCTCGGTCCCCGGGAGTCCCTCCCGGAGGATCCGTCCCACCTCGGCCCGGCTCCGGAGGTGGGTGGACCGGGTCTCCTCCTCCGTCCCCGGCAGGATCCCCCCCAGATAGATCACGAGGGGAAGGGGGCCGGCCGCGGCGACGAAGTTGCCGGCGGCCTCCCGGTCCCGCTCCGCGAAGTCCGAGCCGCCATACATGGCGTGGACCAGGTAGTAGGCGGCGTCCACTCCCTGGCAGAGACCCTCCAGGCTCGGGGGGTCCGTGAGGTCCCCCGTGTGGACCTCCACCCGGTCCGCCCATTCCCGGTCCACCAGGCGGCGGGGGTCCCGGACCAGCACCCGGACCTGGTGACCCCGCTCCAGGAGCCGCCCGATGAGGCGGCCCCCGATGTACCCGGTGGCCCCGGTGACCAGGATCCTCACCGGAGCGCCCCCCGGGGCCTCACCCGGCCACGCCCTTCAGGATTCCCGAGAGGAGGGGAAGGACCTGCTTCTTGCGGCTCACCACCCCATCCAGACGGAAGACCTCGTCCTCCTCCGCCACCGGATAGGGGATGGCGGCCACCACCTCCCGGTCCCCGCTCACCAGGAGGAGGGAATTCTGGGTCTTCACGTCCGTGACCAGGAGGGCGGCGAAGGCCAGGTCCTCCCGGGCGCGGGTGCGGGCCAGGGCCTCCGCCAGGTCGTCGGCCCGCTTCCAGAACTCGTCGAA
>JBJHCB010000348.1:0-3055 GCA_050485805.1 Gemmatimonadota bacterium
GGTCCCGTCGGGCGCGTTCCTCGGGGGTGTAGAGGGCTGGCGTCATGCCGGTGGACGGGGGAAGGGGGTCGACGGATCCCTTGGCAGGGAGGCGTGGCGCCAACATAGGCCGCCGCGCCGACACCTGTCAAGAAATATTGACGTCCAGTACCAGCGACATTATCAAGGGGGGAGACTCGGCCGTCCCGGAGGGCCTCCACCAGCCCCTCCCGACCTCCCGGGTCGCGCCCCGCGGACTCCCCCGAAGGCCGCTCCGGCCCGGCGCCTCCGCCCCGACCCTCTCCAGGAGGACCCTGAACGTGAGCTTCCCGAACGTGGAACCCTCCCCCCACGGCGGCCTGAATCCCGCCGCCCTCCTCTCCCTCCTCGCGGGCCCCCGCACCCTTCCGCTCAGACCGAGTGCGGGGGCCCGTCGGTTCGGGGTCCGCAGCCACGGCAACCCCCCGGTGATGGACCGCCTCCCACACTTCCGCACGGGCCCCACCACCCACCTGGGGGTCGAGCTGGACCCGGGGGAACTGGATCGGTTCTATCCCCTCCTGCGACAGGGGGGAGAGGAGGCCCTGGACAGCTACCTCATGCGGCTCCTCACCCGGGGGATCTCCGAGGCGCGGATCCTCCTGGAGCTCCTCCACCCCGCGGCGGCCCGCCTGGGGGAGGATTGGGAAACGGACCACTGCACCTTCGTGGAGGTGACGCTTGGAACCGGGAGGCTGCAGCGCCTGGTCCGCCGACTGACCCGGAGGAGCGGGGCGGAGAGTGTCCCCTTCCCGGCCAACCGCCCCCGTATCCTCCTGGCAGCGGGCGCCCGGGGTCAGCAGCACACGCTGGGGATCGTCATGATCTCCGAGTTCTTCCGGAAGGCCGGATGGGAGGTGGACGTGGGAGCGCCCCTCCGGCCGGAGGAGACCTCGGACCTCGTGGCCCGACAGTCGTTCCACGCGGTGGGGATCTCCCTGGCGCTGGTGGAGGAGGCCCCCCGGCTCCGCCGGGAGGTCGCCCGCATTCGCCGGCGCTCCCGGAATCCGGCCATCGGGGTCCTGGTGGGCGGAGCGGCGGTCTCGACCCACCCCGAGCTGGTGGACGAGATCGGGGCCGACGCGTCCTCGCCCCAGGCCCATCTGGCCCCCGATGTGGCCCGGGCCTTTCTCTGACGGCCGAGTTGGGACAGATTGGTTCATTCGGGGTCGTATGGTCGGTTTGACATCGCACACTGTCCAGCCGCCCCCTCCCACGCCCAGGATCCGTATCTTGGCCAGGATCTTCCAGACCTCCGCGCATGTCCGGAAGGACATCTCCCATCCGGTGGTGGACCGGCTGGTGCGGGCGTCCTCGGACCTGGCCCTCCTCCTGGACCGGGAAGGAGTGCTGGAGGAGATCTACCTGGGCCCCCACTTCCAGGGGCGCACCCTGGTGGAGTGGAACGGCCGGCCCTGGGTGGAGACCGTGTCCCGGGAGACCCGGGACAAGGTGGACCACCTCCTGACCGAAGCGCGGGAGCGGGGGCTCTCCAGGGGACGGCAGGTGAACCAGCAGGCGCCCGGGGGAGGCGAATTCCCGGTGAGCTTCACGCTGGTGGCGCTGGAGGACGACTCGGGGTACCTGGCCCTGGGGCGGGACCTGCAGCCCCTCACCGACCTCCAGCGGCAGCTCGTGGAGGCGCAGCAGGCGCTGGAGCGGGACTACTGGCGGCTCCGACAGGTGGAGACCCGGTATCAGCTCCTTTTCCAGCGTTCGTCCGAAGCCGTCCTCCTGCTGGATGCCGACACCTTCCGGGTGGTGGATGCGAACCGTTCGGCGGGTCGCATCTTCGGCCTTCCGGCGCGGAAGATCTCCGGGCGCGTCTTCCCCGACGACCTGGAGCTGGACCGGGAGGTGGTGGAGGAGATCCGGGCCCACCTGGTGGGTGTTCGGGACCTGGGGCGGGCGGAAACGGTCCGGGTCCGGTTCCCTTCGGGAGATCGCTGCCGCCTGGAGGCCTCCCTCTTCCGGGAGGATCGGGATGGAATCCTCCTGGTCCACTTGCGGGACTCGGGAGAATCCCGGGACGGCGCGTCGGGACGGGGCGTGGACCTGGCCCGTCTCATGGAGCAGGCCCCCGATGCCTTCCTGGTCATGGACCGGGAGGCCCGGATCCTCCTGGCCAACTCCGCCTTCCAGGAGCTCGTGCAGGTGGGCTCCGAGGAGGAGCTCCTGGGCCAGAGCCTGGGGCGTTGGCTGGGTCGCCCCGGGGCGGACCTGACGGTGCTGCTGGCCAACCTGGAGAAGTTCGGGGAGGTCCGCCTCTTCCCCACCACCATCCATTCCGCCCTGGACCTGGAGTCGGAGGTGGAGCTCTCGGCGGTCCTGGGGGAGAATCTGGACACCCCCGCCATCGGCGTCATCGTCCGCAACGTGAGCCGGCGCATCGGGGTGGACCGGGGCGCCCTTCCCGCGAACCTGGGCCACGCCATGGAGGAGCTCACCCACCAGGTGGGGAAGGTCTCCCTGAAGGAACTGGTCCAGGACACGGTGGGGCTGGTGGAAGCCCATTTCATCGAGGCGGCCCTCCACCTCACCGACGGGAACCGGACCGCAGCGGCCGAGCTCCTGGGAGTGAGCCGCCAGTCCCTCTACACGAAGCTGCATCGGTACGATCTGGACGTGCCCGAAGCGGGCCGGGGAGGAGGTTGACGAAGCCCCACCCACGCTCCTGAATCCGCGGCCCGCGCCCGTGTGGACGACCCCGCACGGGCTTTCTTGGACCCCTGACTGTCCAATTTACTTGACGAACCAAACTGTCACGCCAAGATTACACTCAGCACGGGATGGGATTCCCGAGCCGGCGGCGGTGCTGGAGCTCTTGAAGCCGGTGACCTGGTTCCCTCCCATGTGGGCGTTCCTCTGCGGAGCCATCTCCTCGGGAGCGTCGCCCATGGATCGGTGGCCCATCGTCGCCCTCGGCGTCGTGGTGGCCGGGCCGCTGGTCTGCGCCACCAGCCAGGCCGTCAACGACTGGTTCGACCGGGAGGTAGATCGGATCAATGAACCCCATCGCCCCATTCCCTCGGGACGC
>JBJHCB010000349.1:0-2580 GCA_050485805.1 Gemmatimonadota bacterium
CTGCCGGAAGACCTCCGGCGCCACCCGGTCCCGGAGGGGCCTCCCCGTCTCTGGATCGACGCCGTCGGGGAGGAGCTCCAGGAGGGGAAGGGCCACGAAGGTGCGGAGATGCCAGCGGGGATGGGGGAGGGTGAGCCCCGGGTCCCGGACCACCGCTTCGCCGTGGAGGATCAGGTCGGCATCCAGGGTCCGGGGACCGCCGGGACGGTCTCGTACCCGCCCCTCCGCCTCCTCCACCTCCAACAGTCGGCCCAGGAGCTCCCGGGGGGAGAGGCGGGTCCGACCCAGCACCACCAGGTTCAGGAAGTCGTCCTGGTCCGGATCGCCCCAGGGCGGGGTCTCCATGACCCGGGACACCCGCTCCACCGGAAAGACCCGATCGAGGGCGCGCACCCCGGCCCGGAGGTGGGCCTCCCGATCCCCGAGGTTGCTCCCCAGGGCCACGGCCACCTGGACCTCGGGGCGGACCTCGGGGACGGGCTCCCGGGACGAAGGGCCGTCCCCTGCCCCCCCGGCCTCCGCCTCGGGACCCGGACCCACCATCACCCGGCGTCCCCCCGCCCGTACCGGTCCCGGACGCGAACCACGTCGTCCAGCTCGGGGGTGGAGGCCTCCAGCAGATCCACCTCCTCCAGCGCCTCCATGCGGTGGAGGGTGCCCGGCTCGATGCGGACGCTCTCCCCCGCCTCCAGGATCCGCTCCTCCAGGGAGTCCAGTCCGGGCCCCACCTGGAGGCGAACCCGCCCCTGCAGGAGATGGAGGGTCTCGTCCTTCTCCTCGTGGAACTGGAGGGAGAAGGCCTCTCCCGCGTGGATGTGGAGGATCTTTCCCACGTAGAGCTCCGTGTGGGCCCAGATGAGCTCGTAGCCCCAGGGCTTCTCCACCCGGGCCGGGGCGAAGGAGGGGGACAGCTCGGGACGCCCCGCCGCCCGGAGCTGCTCCTCGGGGGCCACCATGCGGGGTTCCCCGCCGCCGGAACGGGCTCCACCGGTATTCCCGTCTCCTGGTCTCCTGCCGTCCATCCTCCTCCCCTGTCGTGGGAAACCGCACCCCTGCCGGCCCGTTCCGGGGAACCGCACCCCTCCCCGGTCCAAACTTCGATGGGCGCGGGGGGGAAGTACACCCGTCCGGGGCCCGGGAGCCGGGGACGGGCCCCCTTCTCCGGCCCCATGGGCCTCCCCCGCCATGGCTCCCTCCCCCCCGATGCACTATCTATGGGTTCATGCAACGAATCCTTCCACATCCCGTCCCCTCACGGTGGATCGCCCCCATCCTGGGAGCGCTCGTGGGGGCGGTGGGCCTCTTCCCTTCCGGGACCGGTCCCCTGGCCGCCCAGGCCGCCGCCGTGGAGGGAGCGATCCGGGGCGAGGTGCTGGACGAGGCCACGGGCCAGGGGGTACCCGCGGTCCAGGTGGAGTTCCTGGACGCCCGGGGGCGTGTCCGGGCCTCCGCCACCAGCGACGGGGAGGGGGTTTTCGTCCTCCCCCGCGTCCCCGCCGGTTCCTTCCGGCTCCGCTCCACCCGGATCGGGTACGCCACCACCTCCACCGACTTCGACCGGGTGGAGGCCGGGGAGGTCATGACGGTGGTCCTGCGCATCCATCCGGAGGCGGTGCCCCTGGCCCCCCTGGAGGTCACCTCCCGTCGCCGGGTGGTGTCCCCCCTCCTGGAGGGCTTCCACCTCCGGAGGGATCGGGGCGCGGCGGGAAGCTTCCTCACCCGGGAGGACGTGGAGCGCCGGGCGCCCCTCCGCCTCACGGACCTCCTCCAGACCGTTCCCGGCATCCGGATCACCACCGGTCCGGGGTTCGGCTCGAACCGCCTGGTCTCCATGGTTCCTCCCGGACCGCCGCGCTCCAGTGGCGCCTGCCCCGTGCAGGTCTTCGTGGACGGGTTGCCTGCCTCCCGTCGGATCCTCATGGCCGGGGGCGGGGGGCTGGCCCCCCTGGACGGGGTCCCGGTGGACGACCTGGTCTCTCCGGGGGAGGTCGAGGGGGTGGAGGTCTACCGGGGATTGGAGGGGATCCCGCCCGAGTTCCTGACCCCCGACGCCGGTTGCGGAGTCATCGCCATCTGGACGCGGAGGGATCCATGAGCCTCCGTACGACCCCAGCCTCTCCTCGTCCCCGGCGCTCTCCGCCTTGACGCCCCCCGCCGGGATGGCCACCCTCATCGGGTGACGCCCCGGTCCCGGCCCCCGAGGGCAGGACCCGCAGGGCGCCACCGGGGTAGACCGAACCGGGTTCTGGGTTCGCCGGCAACGCGCCTGGGGAAAGGGTCTTCCGGGCCCCCGGCCCGCCCGCTGAGGGGTGGGGCCGGACAGGCGGAGTGCCGACATCCGAGGGAGAGATGGACAGGAAGCAGACGACGTGGGCGCGGGTGCGTGGGGGCGCTGCCGCCGGATGGTCCGGGACGCGGCGGGCGATCCGCCTCCCCTGGGTCTGGATCCCCCTCCTCTTCGTGGTGTCCCTGGGGCTGGGCTTCGGCTGGGGCGCCTGGCGGAACCTCTGTGTGGACTGCCCTTCCATCGCCCAGATCCACACCTGGGAGCCCCAGCAGACCTCGAAGGTGTTCAGCCAC
>JBJHCB010000349.1:2590-3055 GCA_050485805.1 Gemmatimonadota bacterium
TTCAGCCACGACGGTCAGCTCATCGGGGAGCTGGGGATCGAGCGACGGACGCCGGTGGCCTTCCAGGCCCTTCCCCCCCATGTCCCCCAGGCCTTCATCGCCGTGGAGGACCGACGGTTCTTCCATCACCGGGGGGTGGACGCCCGGGGAACGGGCCGGGCCGTCCTGGGGGTGGCGGTGACGGGTTCCTTCCGGGGAGGGGGCGGCAGCACCATCACCCAGCAGCTCGCCCGGAACATGTTCGAGACCATCGGCTTCGAGAAGCGGGTGGAGCGGAAGCTCAAGGAGCTGCAGGTGGCGCTGGAGCTGGAGCGGGCCTACTCCAAGGAGCAGATCCTCGAAGCCTACATGAACCAGATCAACCTGGGTCATGGATGGTGGGGGATCCAGACGGCGGCCCGGAGCTACTTCGGCAAGGACGCCGTGGAGCTGAACCCGGCGGAGGCCGCCATGCTGGCCGCCATC
>JBJHCB010000350.1:0-3044 GCA_050485805.1 Gemmatimonadota bacterium
GGGTGGGGGACAGATGCGGGTTGAGGATGGGATGGAGGATGGGATGGACCGTGGGATGGACCATGGGACGGACCATGGGGCCGGAACCGAAGGGGGAAGGGACGGAGGGGGGGCAGAAACCACCCGGTCGCGGGGGAGCGGTGGGGTGGGTGGCGCCTTTTCTACCGGATCGGTGCCCAAGTCGCCAGCCGACGGGACGAAGGAGGGCCGCTTGGCGCATTCGAAACCCATCCGCTATCGAACGAACCACCAGGCCTTGGCGGGGGGTTCCGTTGGCGAGTTTGCTACCGCCGATTCGGGTCGCCACCCGGCCTGCCGGGGTCTGGCGGGGACCGGGGGTCTGCCGGGATCCGCCCGGCTCTGATAGGTGGACCCCACCACCGGTCCTCCATATTCGGGCCGGAATGCGGCCGGGGTCGCCGGATCGGGAACGGTTGGACAGCCGGCGGGGTTCGTGTCAGGTGGCCCGGGCTCCTGAGCAGGTGCCGGAGAAGCGGGCCCGACCGGGAGGAAGGGGGTGGGCCCGCTACGGGCGGCCCGGGTTCGCGCCAGACCTGACTCCAGGGCAGAACAACGATCCTCTGGCCTCCCCGGGCGCATGGATCTGAAGGATGTGTGGGGGCGCCGGCATGCGTCCTCCCGACGGCGCCGTGACTTCCCGGGGCCGCGGTCTCCGGGCCCCGCCAAGGAGTGACGGGCCGGCGACGCTCCGGATGACCTCCACCGGGCCCCGCCTGCCGTTCCCGATCATCCGGTGCGTGCAGTCGCACCACGGAAGCCCCTGAGCGCCCGAGCGTCCCACCATGCCGGTCTCCAGATCTCTCCCCTTCACACTCCGTCGGTCGGAGCAGGAGGTGAAGGGCGCGGGCTACACCTCCACCCACGAGCGGGTGGATGGACTCCTCCGACTCGGGGATGGGGTCCTTTCCATCCAGTGGCGTCGGGCCCGCACCATCGAAGAGGTGGGCCCCGTGGGAATCCGGACCGATCGGGAGTTGGAGGCGGTGGAGGAGTTCACCCTCCCCCTCTCCTCCCTGGCCGGGGCCTCGCTCCGGAGGTCCTGGCTCCGCTGGCCTCCGGGCACCTACCTCCATCTGACTGCGGCAGATCTTCAGGGATTCGAACCCGTGGCCGGTCCCCGGGGCCTCCAGCTCAGCCATCCCGCGGAGTTGGTGGTCCGGGTGGCCACCCGGGATGGGGATGCAGCCCGGGAGTTCGTGGCGGAGTTGGAGTTGGCCCTGGCACAGCGCGCCCTCGAGGCGGCGGAGGACGAGGGTTCGCGTGAGTCCACACCCCGCCAGCTCCCGGACCAGGCCGACCACAGGGGTCCGTGAAGGCGTCGTGGCGGCGCCGCCGCAGGCCCCACCGGGCGCCTTCCCAAGGCCGGAACTGGATCCCCTGGGGCGATTCGGGGTCGAGGTATCCAAGTGGTGCACGCCGGCCGGCGGGGCCGATGGGCGAGGGCGCATGGAATGGGGTTCAGAACGGCCTCCCCGCTGTTACCCCGGATCCCGGTTCGTCACGGTCCCACTCCTCCCCCCATCCGAAGGAAGTCCAATGGACGCCGAGATTCTGAAGGCGCTGAACGAGCAGATCAAGGAAGAGCTGAACGCCGAGCATCACTACCTGGCCACCGCCGCCTACCTGGACGGGCTGAGCCTGCAGGGGATGTCCGCCTGGATGCGGGCGCAGGCCCGGGAAGAACACGACCACGCCATGCGGATCTTCGACTTCGTCCTCCACCGGGGTGGGCGGGTGGAGCTCAAGGGAGTGGATGCCCCCCGGAGCGGCTTCGACTCACCCCTGGATGCCTTCCGCCACGCCCTGGAGGGGGAGCGGAATGTGACGGCCCAGATCAACGAGCTCTACGAGCTTGCGTCCTCCCGGAAGGATCACGCCACCCGGGTCATGCTGGAGTGGTTCATCACCGAACAGGTGGAGGAGGAGGACACCATGCAGACCATCGTGGACCAGCTGGAGATGGCGGGCTCCGACTCCGCCGCCCTCCTCATGATGGACCAGCGCCTGGGGGAGCGGGCGACCGCGCCGTGAGGGGAGAGAGGGAAGGGGTCGGCCTTCCGTCCCAGGGGGCAGGGGGAGAGGAGTCCGGGTCGGAAGCGTCGGCGTTCCCGGGCCCGGCGCGGCCCGGACCCGAGGCCTCCCCCCTCACCGTGGAGATCTGGTCCGACGTGGTCTGCCCCTGGTGCTACATCGGGAAGCGCCGCTTCGAGACCGCCGTCCAAGGGATGGACCGCCCGGTGAAGGTGGTCTGGCGGAGCTTCGAGCTGGATCCCGGCGCCTCTCGGACCCCCGTGGGGGGGCTCGCGGACGAACTGGCCCGGAAGTACGGGATGGGGGTGGAGGAGGCCCGGGGGATGATGGACCAGGTGGCCCGGACGGCGGCCGAGGAGGGACTCGCCTTCGACTTCGCCCGGGCCCGGCGGGGGAACACCCTGGACGCCCACCGCCTCCTCCACATGGCCGCCGAGGCCGGGCTCCAGGGAGAGATGAAGGAGCGCCTCCTGCGGGGCTACTTCACCGAGGGGCGAGCCATCGCGGAGCCTCAGGAGTTGGCGGGCCTGGCGGAGGAGGTGGGCCTCCCCCGCCGGGAGGTGGAGGAGATGCTGGCCGGCGACGCCCACGTGGAGGCCGTCCGGGCCGACCAGGAGCGGGCCCGGGCCCTGGGGATCCGGGGCGTCCCCTTCTTCGTCATCGAGGGGCGGCTGGGGCTCTCCGGAGCCCAGCCGCCGACGGTGATCCGGAGGGCGTTGGAGGAGGCCGTGGAGGGGTGAGGGGGTAGCGGGCCACCTCACGCTCACGGGGGCGAGGCCGGTGGTTCCTCGGGGAACCACCCGTCCACCGGGGCACCTCGTTTGGGATCGTCCCGCGTTCGGTGCCCGCGAGCGCCGGTCGGCCTTCGCCCCGGGCCGATGGTTGACGGATTGCACCGACACCCATGTCCAACCGGATATCCGTCACGTTCTCCAGGTCACCAGCCTCCTGGCCCTCTCCCCCTGGACGCCCACGAGCGCATCCTCCCCCCT
>JBJHCB010000351.1:0-3031 GCA_050485805.1 Gemmatimonadota bacterium
TCGACCTGGCCGATGGTGTCAAACATCGGATCTGGGACCTCCGCAGGGCCACGTTGGAGGTGATGGGAAGCTTCGGCGCCCCGGGGGATCCGGCCGGCGGCGTGGCCCGACCCCACAGCATCGCCGTGGATTCCAGGGGGCGGCTCCACACCGCCGAACAGGCGGACCAGACCGACGGCCGACGTCTCCAGCGGTTCCTCCCCTGATGGCCACCTGCGTGGAGGTGGCGGCCCGGACCCTGCGGGATCTGGGCGTGCGCCAGATGTACGGGCTCCCTGGCGGGGAGATCCTGGCCTTCATCGAGGCGGCCCGCCGGGAGGGGATCGACTTCCTGCTGGTCCGGGACGAGGCCACGGCGGCGTTCATGGCGGACGTACAGGGACAGGTGGAGCGGAGGCCGGGAGTCTGCGTCTCCACCCTGGGACCCGGCGCCATGAACATGGCCCTGGGGGTGGCCAACGCCTTCCTCGATCGGTCTCCGGTCCTGGCGGTCACGGCGGAGCTCTCCACCGCCGCGGCCCCCTATGCCACCCACCAGCGCCTGGATCTGGGAAGGATCTATGCCCCCTTCACCCGGGCCACCTTCTCCCTGGACGGGGTGGACACCCGGGGAAAGGTGGAGGCGGCATGGCGGGCGGCCCTGGGGCCCCGCATGGGTCCCGTATACCTCGGGATTCCCCGGGATGTGGCCGGAGTGGAGGACCGGGAGTCCGGCGCCACCCCCTCGGTGCTTTCCACTCCCCCCGTACCCCAGAGGGCCGGTGAGGAGGCGGTTGCCGAGATGGTCCGGCGGCTGGGCGCCGCCCGGCGGCCGGTCCTGGTGGTGGGGCTCGATCTGGACCCCCAGGGCGACCGGGACGCCGTTCTCCGCTTCGTGGATCGCATGGGCGTGCCCGTGTTCGCCACCCCCAAGGCGAAGGGAATCGTCCCCGAGGACCACCCCCTGTTCGGGGGGGTCTGTGCCGGGGTGGCGGGGGACAGCCTCATCGTGGAATTCCTGGAGGGAGCGGACCTCCTGGTGGGGCTCGGCTTCGAGCCGGTGGAGTCCGACAAACTCTGGCACCACACGCTCCCCATGGTGAACGTGGGGCCGGTCTCCATCGCGGATGGCGCGTACACACCCCTCCACGAGGTGGTGGGCGACGTCCCCGACGCCCTGGACCGTCTGGGGGGGGTGGGAGGTGATGGGTGGGGCTGGGGACCGGAGGAGCTTCCCCGGCTCCGGGAGGCCCTGGAGGCCCGTCTCCGCCCCCATGCGGCCCGGGAGGAGGGAGGGGGCATCTCTCCCTTCCACCTCACCCGTGCCCTCCGGGACCTCCTCCCCCGGGAGACGGTGCACCTCACCGACGTGGGTTCGGTGAAGTATGTCACCTCGCAGGCGTGGACCACCTACGAGCCCCTGAGCTTCTTCGAGTCGAACGGCCTCTCCTCCATGGGATACGCCTTCCCGGGGGCCATGGCCATCCGACGGTTGGACCCCCACCGTCCCATCCTCTGCACCGTGGGCGATGGCGGCTTCGGGATGACGCTGCAGGATCTGGAGACCTGCGTCCGGGCCCGCCTGCCCTTCCTTACGGTGGTCTACAACGACAGCAGCCTGAGCCTCATCCGGGTGGCCCAGGAGTCCCGGGGATATCCCAACCACGGTGTGGACTTCGGACCCGTGGACTTTGCCGCCGTGGCCCGGGGGTTCGGAGCCTGGACCACCCGCATCACCACGTTGGACGAACTGGGTCCCGCCGTGGAAGAGGCCCTGGCCAGCGGCCGGCCGGCCGTCATCGACGCCGTGCTGGATCCCCGGGAGTACCGGGACCACGCCCGGTAGGGGGGCCGGAAACGGGAGCGGGGTCGCGGGCCCACCCAGGGACCCACGACCCCGCCACCCCACGGCCCGGCTTCCGTCCCGCCCTCAGTAGGCGGGGATCCCCGTCAGGGCATGGCCCAGGATGAGGGAATGGATGTCGTGGGTTCCCTCATAGGTGTAAACCGACTCCAGGTTGGCCATGTGCCGCATGGAGGCGTACTCCACCAGGATCCCGTTGCCCCCCAGGAGGCGGCGGGCTTCCCGGGCCACCTCGCAGGCCATGTCCACGTTGGCCCGCTTGGCCAAGGAGACCTGCTGCGGCGTCGCCTTCCCCTGGTCCTTGAGGCGGCCCAACTGGAGGACCAGGAGCTGGGCCTGAGTGATGGAGGTGAGCATGTCGGCCAGGCGCACCTGCTGGATCTGCTTCCCGCCAATGGGCCCGTCGAACATCACCCGCTCCTTCGAGTACTGCACCGCCTCGTCCATGCAGGCCATGGCGGCGCCCAGCGCGCCCCACGCGATCCCGTACCGGGCCTGGGTGAGGCACATGAGGGGGCTCTTGAGGCCGTCTGAGCCCGGCATGAGGGCATCCTCCCCCACCTCCACGTCCTCCAGGTGGAGCTCACTGGTGTCCGAGGCCAGGAGGGAGAGCTTACCCTTCTGGTCCCGGGCGGTAAAGCCGGGGGTGTCCGTTTCAACCACGAACCCCCGGATCCCCTTGGGGTCGCCCAACTCACCCGTCTGGGCCCAGATCACGGCCACGTCTGCCATGGACCCGTTGGTGATCCACATCTTGGTGCCGTTCAGGACCCACCCGCCGTCCGACTTCCGGGCGGTGGTAATCATTCCGCCCGGGTTGGAGCCGAAATCGGGCTCAGTGAGTCCGAAGCAGCCGATGGCCTCTCCCGACTGGAGCTTCGGGAGCCACCGCTCCCGGTGCCCCTCGCTCCCGAAGGCGTAGATGGGATACATCACCAGGGCGCCCTGCACCGAGGCGAAGGACCGGATTCCCGAGTCTCCCCGCTCCAGTTCCTGCATGATGAGGCCGTAGGCCACGTTGTTGAGGCCGGCGCACCCGTACTTCTCCGGCAGGTTCGCTCCCAGCATCCCCAACTCGCCCAGCTCCGGGATAATCTCCTCGGGGAAGTACCGTCCGATGTAGGCCTCATCGATGATAGGAAGGAGGCGATCGTCCACCCATTCCCGGACCATGTCCCGGATCATGCG
>JBJHCB010000352.1:0-3031 GCA_050485805.1 Gemmatimonadota bacterium
CACCAGCGTATCCGGCCCCACCTCGAACGTCCAGAAGTGCCCGTCCGGCACTCCGTGGCCGGTGGTGAGGAAGAGGTGGCGCCCATCGGGGGAGACGGCCACCCCGTGGGGCCCCTCCACTTCGGTGGGGAGCCGCCCCACCAGGGTGGAGCGCTCCACCGCCATCCCGTCCGGTCCGAACCGGACCCGGTGGAGCCGATCCGCCGACTCGGACCCCACGTAGATCCAGTAGTCCGCCTCAGGCGCCGCGGGCGCCGAAGCGGAGGGGGTGGCGGGCCCGGCGGCGGGCCCGGCCTGCGCCCCCCCGGAGGAGCACCCCGCCATCATCAGGAGGGCCAACCCCACCCCGGCAACCCGGCCTCCGGCGGAGGCGGAGGAGGCCCCCCCACGGCCCCTCGGACGAGGCCCCCCACCGGTCCCGCCATGGGCGCCCCGGACCGCTTCCTCCCCCCCTGGCTTCCCTCGCATCTGGCCTCCTCTGCCTGCGGCTTCCGTCGTGGACCTTCCCACCTTCCGGAATCTAGCGATGGGTCCCCCGCCGTGCAGCGTTCTCAGCCGCCTGGAGGAGCCAGCGTGGACTCCACCCTCCCCGGGACCCCCGCCAACAGCAGGGACAGGAGGTAGACGTGCTCCGCCGCGCCCATCATGGCCGGCACGTCGGCCCACTCCCCGGGCTCTCCCCGGGCGCCCCCGCGACTCCCCCCCAATCCGATGGCGGGGATCCCCTCTGCCACCGCCACGTTGAGGTTCGACGACCCCGCCGGAGAGAGATCGGGCTCCAACCCCATGGAGCGGGCCACCGCCACGGAGCTCCGGACCAGCCCCGACTCCCGGGCGCCCGGGATCTGGCCCCCGGGCATCCGCTGCTCCTCCTCGAGGCGGAGGGCGATCCCCGTCTCCCCGCTCACCGAGGCCAGGATCGACTCCACCTCCCCTTCCATCTCCCGCACCCGCTCCAGGTCCAGGGATCGCAGGTCCAGGGAGAACCACCCCTCCGCCGGCTTGTGGTTGAACACGGCACCGCTCTGCATCATGGCCACGTTGAGGATGGTGCGGGCCTCGGGGTCCTGCCATTCCCCGGACCGGGTGAGGATCCGATCCACCGCCCGGGCAAGCCCCAGGTTCACGTTGGGAAGCCCCCCACCCAGGGAGTGGCCCGGGGGGCCCTCCCCCACCACCCGCCACCAGTGGATGGCGAGGCCCCCGTAGCTGATGGACCGCCCGTCCCCGAGGATGTCCACGTAGGCCAGCGCCCGGTCCCCCAGCTCCTCCACCAGGGCCCGCATCCCCCTGAGGCCCGTCTCCTCCTGGGCCACCGCCGCGAAGACCAGGTCGTGCTCCGGCTGGATCCCCGACTCCCTCCAGGCCCGGGCGGCCTCCAGCATGGCCACGGTGATGGAGGAGGTGTTGGTGCCGGGGCCCAGGACGCGGTCCCCGGCCACGTGGGGGCCCTCCTCCGCTGCCCGTTGGTGCTCCGCCACCGTGGCCAGGTCGTCCAGGGTGGAGATGAGGACCACCGCACGCCCGCTCCGCCCCGGGATGACCCCCACCGCGTTGGGAGACGCGTCCACCCGGACCTCCTGGAGCCCCATGGCCTCCATCTCCCGTGCCACCCTTCGGGCCCGCTCCAGCTCCTCGCCCGAGGGGCTCACGATCCCTCCGATCTCCACGAGGAGCGCTGCGGCACCCTCCCGTCGGGCCCGGAGTCCCTCCAGCGCGGAATGGATACGGGAGTCCTGCAGCGCCCGCTGCAGCTGCACGTCGGGATCCCCCGCGGGGAGATCCGGCGTCGGGGTCTCTCCAGAGGGGACCGCGAGGACCGTGGCGAGGAGGAGTGCAGCGATCATCTTCCTTCGGGGAGGAGGGGGACCAAGGACGGGGAAGCCGGGTAGCCGAGCATCCGGTGGGACGGTGCACCCCGAACGATGCACCCCGGAGATCACCTGCGAAAGGAGGGACCATGGCCATTCGGAGCGCAACGGCGGAGTGGAAGGGCAGCCTGGTGGACGGGACGGGGACCCTCTCCACGCAGAGTGGAGCGGTCCGGAACGCCGCCTACTCCTTCCCCTCCCGCTTCGAGGAGGGCGAGGGGACGAACCCCGAGGAGCTCATCGCCGCCGCCCACGCCGGGTGCTTCTCCATGGCCCTCTCCCACGGGCTCGCCCAGGCGGGGCACCCGCCCACCCGGGTCCGGACCGAGGCCCGGGTCCACCTGGAGAAGGGGGAGGGGGGGTTCTCCATCACCCGCATCGAGCTGGTTACCGACGCGGAAGTGCCGGGGATCGACGACGCTGCGTTCCAGGCCCAGGCGGAAGGAGCGAAGAAGGGCTGCCCCGTGTCGCGAGCTCTGGGAGCGGTGCCCATCGAGTTGAAGGCCACGCTCTCGGGCTGATCGATCCTCCGGTGGGGGAGCGGGGGCCGGAAGGTCGAGGGGGTGGCAGCCCCGCGTCGTGGGGGCGCGTCGCCCCCGGGGCTCCCCTGCCCCCAGGCCCCGTTGCGGGACTTGTGACCCCCCCCTCCCCCATCCATCTTCTTCCGGGATGAGCACCTTCCCCGTCCCTGCACGCCGGAGATGACCACCCTCTTCTGGGTCCTGGGCCTCTCCCTCGGCGTCTCCTTCCTCTGCTCCATCCTGGAAGCCGTCCTCCTCTCCATCAACCACGCCTTCGTGGGCGTGCTCCGGGAGGAGGGGAAGAGGGTCGGCGAGATCCTCCACCGGATGCAGCAGCGCATCGATGAGCCCATCTCGGCCATCCTCACCCTCAACACCATCGCCCACACGGTGGGGGCGGCCATGGGCGGGGGTCTGGCCCTCCAGGTCTTCGGTCAGGAGTGGATCGCGGTGTTCTCCGCGGTGCTCACCCTGGCCATCCTCCTCCTCTCGGAGATCCTTCCCAAGACCCTGGGGGCCACCTTCTGGAAGGAGTTGGCGGGCCCCACCGCCTGGTTCCTGCAGGGCCTCATCCTGGTGATGAAGCCCATCCTCATCCCCCTCTCCCTCTTCACCCGCGCCATCTCCCGGGACCGGGCG
>JBJHCB010000353.1:0-3030 GCA_050485805.1 Gemmatimonadota bacterium
AGCCCGAGGACACCTCCCTGGAGTTCGCCCTCCAGCTCCTCTCCCTTCCCCGGGTGCTGGGGACGGATCCGGAGACGGGGAAGGAGGTGTCGGCGGGACTGGGGCGCTACGGCCCCTACGTGAACCGGGAGCGTACCTACCGGAACCTCTCCCGGTTCGAGCAGATCTTCGAGGTCACCCTGGAGGAGGCGCTGGAGCTCCTGGCCAAGAAGCAGGGTCCGGCGGTCCTCAAGTCCCTGGGCAAACACCCGGAATCGGGGAAGCCCCTGGAGGTCCTGGACGGCCGGTTCGGGCCCTACGTCACCGACGGAAAGGTGAACGCCTCCCTCCCCAAGGGCGCGGATCCCCAGGAGTTGGAGCTGGAGGAGGCCCTGTCCCTGCTGGCTTCGGCGGCGAAGCGAGGGAAGGGCCGCAAGGGCGGCCGGAAGACCGCCGGGGCCAGGAAGGGCGGGGGGAAGGGTGGGAGGAAGAAGGGTGGGTGACGCCCCGGTGGCCCCTTGGGGGGGCGGGGAAGACGACGCCTCCTCCCCGGTCACGGTGGTGGGCGGAGGGCTGGCAGGGTGTGAGGCCGCGCTTCAGCTGGCGGACCGGGGGCACCGGGTCCGCCTCGTGGAGATGCGTCCCGTCCGGGGGACCCCGGCCCACCAGACCGAGGGGCTGGGGGAGCTCGTCTGCACCAACTCCTTCAAGAGCGAGGACCCCTCCAATGCCCACGGCCAGCTGAAGCGGGAGATGGACGCCCTGGGCTCCGTCCTCCTCCGGTCGGCCCGGGACTCCCGGGTCCCCGCCGGGGCGGCGCTGGCGGTGGACCGGCACCTCTTCTCCCAGGCCATGACCGGGGCGGTGGAGGCCCATCCCGGGGTCCAGGTCGTCCGGGAGGAGGTGACGGAGATCCCGCCGGGGCCGGCGGTCATCGCCACCGGTCCCCTCACCTCCGACGCCCTCTCCGCGGCTATCCGCCGGGAACTGGGGGAGGAGGGCCTGGCCTTCTTCGACGCCATCGCCCCCATCGTGGACCGGGAATCCCTGGACGAGTCCGTGGTCTTCGCCCAGGGCCGGTGGGACCAGGACGCCGACTACCTGAACTGCCCCTTCACGAAGGAGGAGTACGACGCCTTCGTGGCGGCGGTGGCGGCGGCGGATGTGCACGAGGGCGGCCACGAGTGGGATCAGGTCCCCTATTTCGAGGGGTGCCTTCCCATCGAGGTCATGGTGTCCCGGGGACCGGAAACCCTCCGCTTCGGCCCCATGAAGCCCATCGGTCTCACCGACCCCCGGACGGGGGAGCGGCCCTGGGCCGTGGCCCAGCTGCGCCGGGAGGATCGGGCCGGGCAGATGTGGAACCTGGTGGGCTTCCAGACCCGCCTCCGCATCGGGGAACAGAAGCGGGTGTTCCGCACCATCCCCGGCCTGGCCGACGCCGAGTTCCTCCGGTGGGGCTCCATCCACCGGAACTCCTACCTGAACTTCCCCTCCCGCCTCTCCCGCCATGGATCCCTCCGGGATCGCCCCGAGGTGGTCTTCGCCGGGCAGCTCACCGGCGTGGAGGGGTACACCGAGTCCGCGGCCTCGGGGATCCTGGCAGGGATCAATCTGGACCGGGTCCTCCGGGGCGCGGAGCCGGCGGTTCCCCCTCCCACCACCATGCTGGGGGCCCTCTATCGGTACATGGCCGAGGCGGACCCGGCGCACTTCCAGCCCATGAACTCCAACTGGGGACTGGTGGATCCCCTCCCGAAGCGGATCCGGGACAAGAGCCGGAAGCGGGAGCTCCTGGCGGAGCGGGCCCAGGCCGACTTCCAGCGGTGGATGGAGGAGGTGGGGCTCATCTCCCCGGTCCTGGACGCGCCATGACGCCGGGGGACCAGGCGGAGTCGTTCCTGCGCCACCTCTCCCACGAGCGACAGCTGGCGGAGCACACGGTGACGGCCTACCGCCGGGACCTGGAGGACCTGTCGGGCTTCCTGACGGACCACTGGGGCACGGCGGATTGGGGGTGGCAGCACGTGGATCGCCTCACCCTCCGCTCCTTCATGGGATGGGGGCAGCGGAAGGGGCTGGCCCGGAGGACCCTGGCCCGGAAGCTCTCGGCGGTGCGGACCTTCTTCCGCTTCCTCCATGCCGAGGGCCACATTCCCGGGAACCCCGCCCGGGTGGTGCGGGCCCCCAGGGGGGAGCGCCGGCTCCCCGAGCACGTGGGTCGCCGGGAGCTGGAGCGGGTCTTCGAGCTGGCGGAGGAGGAAGCGGCCGCCAACACCCTGCGGGGGACCCGGGGTCTCCTGCTCCTGGAGCTCCTCTATGGAAGTGGACTCCGCCTCTCCGAGCTCCATGGGCTGGACGTGGAGGCCGTGGACCGGGTGGGGGAGCAGGCCAAGGTCCTGGGGAAGGGGCGCAAGGAGCGGATCGTCCCCCTCACCGGGGCGGCCATCCGGGCCCTCCGTCGCTACGAGCCCCGGAGGGAGGAGACGGGGGTCCCGCCCCAGCGGGGCGCTCTCCTGGTGAACCCCAGGGGAGGTCGGCTCTCCCGGCGGAGCATCCAGAAGACGGTCCGGGACCTCCTGGACCGAGCCGGAGCCGGGGAGGGGGTGAGCACCCATTCCCTGCGGCATTCCTTCGCCACCCACCTGGTGGACGGCGGCGCCGATCTCATGGCGGTGAAGGAGCTCCTGGGACATGCGTCCCTGAACACGACCCAGATCTACACCCACACTTCCAGGGAGCGTCTCCAGCGGGTCTACCGGAGCGCGCACCCCAGGTCATGACGACGATGAATGAGCGCGTCTCGCGTCCCCGGGTCCGGTCCACCACCGTGGTGGCCGTCCGCCGGGGCAACCGGGTGGCCATGGCCGCCGACGGACAGGTCACCATGGGCGACACCGTGGTGAAGGGCACGGCCACCAAGGTCCGCCTCCTGAAGGGCGGGCGGATCCTGGCGGGGTTCGCCGGGGGGGTGGCGGACGCCTTCACCCTCTTCGAGAAGCTGGAGGAGAAGCTGGAGCGCTACCCCGGGAACCTGACCCGGGCCTGCGT
>JBJHCB010000354.1:0-3025 GCA_050485805.1 Gemmatimonadota bacterium
CGAACCGGACCGTGCTCTTCGGGACGAACCTCCCCATGCTCCTGGACTTCGTCTTTCACCGGGCCCTCCCCCTGGAGGAGCTCACCACCCGGCTGGTGGAGCGGGGGCGCTCGGGGATCCGGGCACTGGGCGAGGACCGGCCGGGCGGGGGCGGGGCGGCGCCGGCCTCCCCGACCCGGGGGTAGGCCGTGCCGATTGCCCTCTACCGCGTCGACGAGCGCCTCATCCATGGCCAGGTGACCGTGGGATGGGGGACCCGCCTCCACCCGGTGCGTTACCTGGTGGTGGACGATCTCCTGGCCGGGAGTGACTGGGAGCAGGAGCTCTACCGGCTGGGCACCCCCTCCGATGTCGAGGTCCACTTCCTCCCGGTGGCCGCCGCCGCCCGGGAACTCCCCGCCTGGGAGGGGGCCGGCGGGGTGACCATTCTCCTGACCCGGGACCTCCCCTCCATGGCCCGCCTCGCCGCCGGTGCCCGGCTGGAAGGGACGGAGGTGAACCTGGGGGGAATCCACCATGCCGAGGGCCGAACCCAGGTCCTCCCCTACCTCTCCCTGGGCGAGGCGGAGCGGGACGCCATCCGGAGCCTGGTGGATGCCGGTCTCGAGGTGGTGGCCCGGGACCTCCCCGGCGCCCCCGGTGTCGATGCCCGGCGCTTCGTGGAATGATGGGGTTCCTCCTCTTCCTCCACCCCACGGTCCTCCCGGGGGACGAGGCGGCCCTCGCCACCCTTTTCCCCCTCCCCGGGGGCGGCGCCCTCCTCCTTCTCCTCCTCCTGGGGGGCTGGGTCACCCTCGATGCCACGGCGGTGGGGCAGTTCATGCTCTCCCGCCCCCGGGTGGCGGCCACCCTGGGCGGAGCCGTGGTGGGGGACCCGGGGACGGGGATCCTCCTGGGCGCCCTCCTCGAGGCCCTCCACCTGGCCCACATCCCGGCCGGGGGCGCCCGCCTCCCGGAGCCCGCCGCCGGTTCGCTGGTGGGCGGGGCCACCGGGGCGCTGGCGCTCCCCCTGGTCGGAGCCGGGGGCGCACTCGCCCTGGGCTTCACCCTGGCCCTTCTCCTGGCCACGGTGGCCGGCCTCCTCCAGGCGCGGGCCCGAAATGCCACCGCCCGGAGGGTGGAGCGGATCTTCGCCCGGGGTGGCACGGCGGGGATGGTCCTGGCCCGGTCCCTGGGACTGGAGGCCCTCCGGGGCGTCCTCCTCGTCGCCCTCGGGCTGGCCCTCTTCCTTTCCGTGCCTCCTGCATGGGTGGCGCGCTGGCCCCTGGAGCCCGGGTGGACGGTGGCCTTCCTGGCCCTCCCTGGCCTCCTGGGGGTAGGGGCCCTGGGTCGCCTCCCCGTGCCCGGCCCCACCCGGGGTCCGGTCCTCCTGGCCGGCGGGGCGGTGGCCGGGGCGGTCCTGGCCGGGGCGGTGGGATTCCTGGGGGGAGGGTGGTCGCCATGACCCCTGGAATGCCCCCTTCCTCCGCTTCCTTCCCGGGGTCCCCGGGAGAGGGCCCGGGCACCTCCGCGCCGGAGCGCCATCTCCTCCTTCGCTCCCTCCTGGTGCAGGGGGCGTGGAATCCCCGGGACCTGCAGTGGACCGGGGTGGCCTGGATCCTGGAGGAGCGACCCCGACCGGGGACGGGGCCCGAGCCCTTCAACGCCCACCCCTACCTGGCCGGGGTGGCGCTGGGAGCGCTGGCCCGGGAGGCCCGGGAGGGGACCCTGCCCCCCGAGTCCCGGAGCCGTCTCCGCTCGGCCCTTCGGGGCCCCCTCGGGGCGCTGGGCGACGGACTGGTCTGGGCGGGGTGGCTCCCCTCCCTCCTCCTCCTGGCCCTCCTGGCCCTCCTCTTCCTCCTTCCCGGGGCCGTTCCCGAGGGGGGAGGAGGGAGGGGCCCGGCCCTGGTGCCCGCCGCCGTGGTCCTCCTCTTCCTCCTGGCCCACAACCTCCTCCACCTGGGGCTCCGGCAGTGGGCGGTGGCCTTCGGCTACCGCCACGGCGCGGGGGTGGGGAGCGCGCTGGGACGGACCCACCTCCGGGCGCTGGGGGAGCGGGCCCGGCAGGCCACCGTGATCCTGGCCGGGGTGGTGGGGGGAGGGGCGGCCACCACGGCAGCGCTCCGCCTGGGCGAGGGACCCGGGGGAGCCCTGGCCGTGGGGAGCGGGGCCCTCGTCCTTCTCCTGGCGGGGCTCCTCCTTTCCGGCCGCCTCCCGGTCACCACCCCCACCCGGGTCGCCGCCCTCCTCCTCCTGGTCGGGTGGGCCGTCTCGCTGGCATGACCCTCTCCCCCTCCTCCCCTGGCCCTTCCGCCTCCTCGAACCGGTTTCCCACCCCATGAACGCACCTGGAAATGTCCACCCCACGACCGAGACGAAAATGGTCCGCATCCGGAACCGGGCGGGAATGCATGCCCGTCCCGCCGCCGAGTTCGTGAAGCTCGCCGGGACCTTCCGGAGCCGGGTCCTGGTGGCCCGCGATGCCCTCGAGGTGGATGGAAAGAGCATCCTGGGCGTGCTCATGCTGGCGGCGGAGCAGGGAGCCGAGCTGCGCCTCACCGCCACCGGGGAGGACGCGGCCCAGGCGGTGGAGGCCCTTGCCTCCCTGGTGGAGCAGGGCTTCGGGGAGGCCGGATCATGAGCGCCTCCGGCGTCTTCGACGGGCTTCCGGCCTCGGAAGGGCTCGCCCAGGGACGGGTTCGCCTCCTCCGCTGGGGGATCCCCCCCATTCCCCGGGACCCCCTTCCGGCCGGACAGGAAGAGGCCGAGGTGGCCCGCTTCCACGCCTCCCGCGAGGCGGTGCAGGGACGGATCCGGGCGATCCGCGACGATGTCCAGGAGCGTCTCGGCCCCATGGAGGCCCGGATCTTCGACCCGCAGATCCTCATGCTCGAGGACCCCACCGTGGTGGAGGGGACGGTGGGGTACATCCGGGACCACGGCTTCACCGCCGCCCGGGCCTTCCGCCTCTGCATGATGGAGGTCCAGGAGGCGTGGGCCGGGACCGGGAGCCAGATGGTCATGGACCGGATGAACGACCTGGAGG
>JBJHCB010000355.1:0-3015 GCA_050485805.1 Gemmatimonadota bacterium
GGAGGAGCTGGAGCGCAAGGACGTACGGGAGGGCGACCGGGTCCGGGTGCAGCGGGCCGGGGACGTCATCCCCCAGGTGGTGGAGGTGGTCCCCGAGGAGGGACGCCTGCGGAACCCTCCCTTCACCATGCCCGAGACCTGCCCCAACTGCGGCACCCCGGTGGAGCTCCGGGGGCCCTTCACCCTCTGCCCCAACCGCTTCGGGTGCTCCGCCCAGCTCAAGGGAAGGATCGTCCACTTTGCCTCCCGCCACGGGCTGGACGTGGAGGGGCTGGGGGAGGAGACGGCGGGCCTCCTGGTGGACCGGGAGCTGGTCACCGACCTGGCCGACCTCTTCGAACTGGAGGTGGAGGACCTCCTCCCTCTTCCCGGGTTCGCCCTCAAGTCCGCCACGAATCTGGTGGAGGCCATCCAGTCCCGCCGCACCACCGAGCTCCGGCGCTTCCTCTTCGGCCTCGGGATCCCGGAGGTGGGCGTGGCGGTGGCGGCCGACCTGGCCCGGCACTTCCGGACCCTGGACGCGCTCCGGGGGGCGGACGGCGACGCGCTGGAGGCAGTGAAGGGGATCGGCCCCATCATGGCGGAGCAGATCCTCGCCTTCTTCGGCGACCGGCGGAACGCGGCCGCCATCGATGCCGTGGCGGCGAAGATGGAGCGCCTGGAGGTGGAGGCCCCCGTGGGTGAGGGGGGCGCCCTGGAGGGAAAGCGGTTCGTCTTCACCGGCGCCCTGGAGGCCATGAGCCGCTCCCGGGCGAAGAAGCTGGTGGAGGGGCTCGGGGCCCGGGCCACCAGCAGCGTCAGCGGGGAAACCGACGTCCTGGTGGCGGGGGAGGCCGCAGGATCGAAGCTGACCCGGGCCCGGGAGCTGGGGGTGGAGGTCCTGGACGAAGGGGGGTTCCTGGCCCTTCTCCGGGAACACGGGGTAGAATGGTGAGTTGACCCCCTTCCATCCGGAGACCCGCCATGCCCAGCGCCCCGGCCCCGGCCGTCCGCCTCCTCCTCGCCGCCCTCCTCCTGGGGGTCGCACCGGCCGCACCAGGGGGCACCTCGTCCCTGTGGGGCCAGGAATCGACCCGTCCGGACCGGGTCCCCGAGGCACGCCAGATGGTCTCCGTGGAGGTGGCCTCGGTGGGGGTGGACCTGGCGACGGCGGCTCCCCTGGCCCTCCTCCACTCCGACTGGGAGAACGTCCTCCCCATCTGGATCGGGGATGGCGAGGCGGTGGCCATTGCCCGGGCCCTGCAGGGGATGAGCCCGCCCCGGCCCATGACCCACGACCTCCTGGTGGGGGTCATGGAGACGCTGGGGGGGACCCTGGAGGAGGTCCGGATCACCGAGGTGCGGGAGGCCACCTTCTACGGCATCCTCCGGATCCGCACCGCCGGCGGGGTACGGGAGGTGGACACCCGGCCCTCCGACGCCCTGGCCCTGGCGGTCCGGACCGGCGCCCGCATCCTGGTGGCCCCCGAGCTCCTGACGGAGGTCCCCGAGGTGGAGTTCCTCTCCGCCGAGGGGGGTAGCCCCATCGTCCGGGTGCGGGGGATCACGGTGGGGGCCATCGACCCCGACGCACCCCGGCAGGCGGGCGAGGGGGTCCGGGTCCTCCATGCCGCACCCGAGGTGGAGGCGCGGGGCCTTCGCCGGGGGGACATGGTCACCCGGGTGGACGATCGCCCCACCCGCCAGCCCCTGGACTTCCTGGAGGCCATGCGGGACCGGCAAGCGGGGGCCATCCGCCTGGTGCGGGTGAGGGACGGAGAGGAGGGAGAGATCCAGCTTCCCCCCCGTCGGGAGCCAGCCCGAACGGGGGAGTGAGTCCGTCCCCCGCGCGGCGCCGTGGGAGCCGCGCCGCGCGGGGGTGGAGGTGTCGGACCCGCCGTTACTGGAGCGTCCGGGCGATCCGGACCAGGGCGTCCTCCAGATGGATCCGGGTCATCCGGTCCTGCACCCCCCGGTCCAGGGCCTCCTGGACCTCTCCCCGGAGGAGGCGGAGCTGGTCCCGGATGAGGGGCCGCATGTCCGACTGGCCGATGTGGAGGTCGGCGTGCAGGGGCGGATCATCCTCCCGGCTCACTCGGAGGTTCCCTGAGGCGGGCGGGTTCCAGTGGTCCGACTCCGCCTCATGGAGGAGGTGGTGGGCCTGGTCCAGGAAGGCCCTCTGCTGGTTCCGCCGGTAGGTATCGATGACGGGCTGTCCCCCCGCCGTCACCTCTCGCCACACCATTTCCCGGGCGTCGTCCAGCATCTCCGCCGGGCGGTAGGTGTCGTCCCCCATGAAGGCCTCGTGTTCGATCATCCGGGCCAGGCGGGCGTGGTTCAGCAGCCGCTGCACCGCCAGCTCCTGGTAGGCCCGGATCCGCTCCACGGCGCCGGCGTGCTCGAGACGCCGGAGCACGTCCATGTCCAGGGCCCAGTGGGGCGTCTGGAGGACATGCTCGTCGATGAAGCGCATGGCCCTCCGCTGGTACTCGGCCTCGATGGGGGTATACACCCACCCGTCCTCCCCGAAGCGCTTGAAGTGGGTCCATGACCCCCCCACCGCCGCTGCGGCATGCTCCGCGTAGCGGTTCCACTGGGTGAGGTTCTGCAGGTAGTGGGTCTCCAGTTCGTAGTAGTCGTCCCCGGGCGCGAGGAGCCACTCCATGAGGTTCTCGGTGGCGGTGCGGAGGTTCCGCATCCCGAGGTCCGCCGCCTCCACCGGGTCCTGGGAGATCCCCTCCGTCATGCGGTGCGGGTCCCACTCCACGTCCATCCCGAACTGGGCCTCGGCGGACTGGAACCAGGGGAGGTGGGCCCGCTCCAGGATCCACTCGTTCAGGGCCTCGAACTCCTCTTCGGGCGTGGCGGCCTCGGGAATGGGACGGTAGCCCCACATCACGGCGAACGTGTCCCAGAGCCCGATGCGCCGTTCCGGAGCGACGCCGTCCCCGGGCTGGGCCGCGTAGTTGTACCGGGTCCGCCCCACCGACGAGGCCGAGTGCCCCATCCGCTCCACGAAGTCCGGGTTCCGGATGG
>JBJHCB010000356.1:0-3013 GCA_050485805.1 Gemmatimonadota bacterium
ACAAGAACCGGGCGGGGAACCGGGTGTTCCGGCCCCAGGAGATCGAGCTCATCCTCCTGGTCCGGCATCTCCTCTACGAGGAGAAGTTCACCATCGAGGGCGCCCGGCAGAAGCTCCAGGAAATGCGGCGCGAAGGGGCCCTGGAGGAGGAGCGCCAGGAGGTCCTGACCGCGGAATTCCTCCAGGCCATCAAGGAGGAACTGGAGGCGCTCCAACGGGTCCTCTCCCTCCCGGGGGACGAGGCTCGGGACTGAACCGGGCCCGGCCCCCGCCGGACCCCCGGGTCCGGCCCCCCTGGGGCGTCCCATCGGTATCCTTCATCCGGAGTTCCATGCACATCCTCTGTACGAACGACGACGGTTACCTGGCGGAGGGCCTCCGGGTCCTGGCCACCGCCGCCCGTACCCTGGGTCGGGTCACCGTGGTGGCTCCCGACCGGGAACAGAGCGCCACCAGCCACTCCCTGACCCTCCACCACCCCCTCCGGAGCCGCCGCTCCACCGACGGCGCCCTGGTGGTGGACGGCACCCCCACCGACTGCGTCATCCTGGCGGTGAACGCCCTCATGGATCACCGCCCCGACATCTGCTTCTCGGGCGTGAACCACGGTGCGAACATGGGGGAGGACGTGCTCTATTCGGGCACGGTGGCGGCGGCCATGGAGGCCACCGTGCTGGGGATCCCCGCGGTGGCGGTCTCCTACTCCGGGCACGACTTCGAGTCCATTCCCGCATGGGAGGAGGCCCTGGCGGCTCTCCTGTCCACGCTGGTGGCCCGGGACTTTCCCCCCGACACCCTTCTCAACGTGAACCTTCCCCCCATCGATCCGGAGGAGGTGAAGGGGGTCCGGGTCACTTCCCTGGGGGAGCGGCGCTACGCCGATTCCCTGACCCGATCCGTGGACCCCATGGGCCGGGAGTACTTCTGGATCGGGGGAGGGACCCGGAGCTGGACCGGCCGCACCGGTCGGAAGGACTCGGACTTCGGGGCGGTGGAGGAGGGGTACATCTCCGTCACCCCCCTCCACCTGGACCTGACCAACTACCGGCTCCTGGAGGAGATCCGCTCCTGGGACCTGGCCCTGTGACCGCGTTCCGGTTCGTGGGGGCCCGTCGCCGCCTCATCGAGGCCATCCGGGAGCAGGGGATCGAGGACCTGGAGATCCTCCAGCTCTTCGACCGGGTGCCACGGCACCACTTCCTTCCGGAAGGCGTGTGGAACCGGGCGTACCAGGATCATCCCATCCCCATCGGCTTCGGGCAGACCGCCTCCCAGCCCTCCCTGCAGGCCCTCTATCTGACCCTCCTCCGGCCGGGACCCGACGACCAGGTCCTGGAGATCGGGACGGGGAGCGGCTTCTTCACGGCCCTGTTGGCCGCCGGAGCCGGGAGGGTCTACTCCGTGGAGCGGATCCGCGAGCTCTCCGCCCGCGCCCGGAAGGCCCTGGACGAGCTGGAGATCCGGAACGTCGCCCTGCTGGTGGGGGACGGCACCATCGGGTGGCGGAAGTACGCCCCCTTCCAGGTCATCACCGTGGCCGCCGCCTCCCCCGGGGTGCCACCGGCGCTGGTGGACCAGTTGGCCCCGGGAGGAAGGCTCCTCCTGCCGGTGGGCAGCCTGGAGGAGCAGGAGCTGGTCCTGGTCACCCGGGACACCGGGGGGAACCTCCGGGAGGAGCGGGCCCTGGAGCGGTGCACCTTCGTTCCCCTGGTGGGGCGGTACGGTTGGTCCGAGGAGGGCCAGGGGGGATGAGGGGCGGGGGGCCCCAACGCCGGGTGGCCCCGCCCGGGGGAGGCCCTATATTCCCGGCGGCCGGATGTCTTCCGGTGGTCGCCCAGAACGGGAGGGGGGAGAGATGAGCACGGATGGAGGCGAGTGGCCGCAGCCCCCGGTGGTGTTCGGGGAGTCCGGGGGATCCGGAGACGGCAGGGCGGGGGATGGCCCCCAGGGAGAGGCTTCGTCCGCGGACCCGCCCCCCCGGCGCTTCCCCCTCTTCGTCCCTCCGGGGGTGGAGCTCTCGAGGGAGGAGGGAAGGGAGGCGGCCGGAGGGGAGGTCCCGGGGGACTGGGCCGCGGTGGAGATGCCGCCGCTGGAAGGGGTGGGCGAGGTGGTGGCCGAGGAGGCCGCTCCGGTCGCCGCACCGAGCGGGTCGGAGGCCCCCGCCGAATGGGAGTGGGACGACGGGGAGGCCGATCCTCCCGAACCGCCGGCGGAAGACGGGGAGACCGGGGAGGCCGTGGAGGCCTCATGGGAGTTCGTGTCCCCGGCGGAGGAGGCCCCCCTGGTCCCGGGCGAGGACGCGCTGGAAGCCGAAGCGATCCCGGAGCCCGAGGTCGTCCCTGAACCCCCCCATCTGGAGGCGTTCGAGGAGGTGACTCCGATGGCGGCGGAGGCCGTGGCTCCGGTGGAAGCGGAAGAGGCCTCCGCCGAAGGGGTTGCACCCCTCCCGGGTCCGTCCGAGGAGGTGGCTGTCCTGCTGGAGGACCTGGCGGAGGAGCTCCGGCGGACCGGGGACATCCCCTTCGATCCAGACGGGAGGGAGAGCTCCCGCCTTGAGGGTCTCCTGCGCGGCATGTTGGCCGGATACCTGGCCCACCTTCGCGGTGGGGACGGGTGATCCGCTCCGCCCGGGGGAGGCCGACCCCGAGCCCCGGCCCGGCCCGCTGCGGCCATTCCGGGGGTCCACGGCACCGCCCCGCCCCATTATCTTCCCCATGGGTCCACCCCACGAAGCCCCCGGCCGAACGGGCCGAGGTCCTTTCCGTGGGTGCGAGACCGTGCTGTCCTCGTAGCTCAGGTGGATAGAGCGACTGCCTCCTAAGCAGTAGGCCGCTGGTTCGAGTCCAGCCGAGGACGTCCTGGTTCCGGTCATCCGGACTTCGACCGACCCCCGGTTCCCCGCGCGGTGGAGCCGGGGGTCGTTTGACAGGCTCGATCCCGGTTCGGCCATCCCCCGAAGGCGCGCTCGGACGGAGGCGGTCATGGTGGAGTTCGGCAGGAAGGAGGGGGTGGG
>JBJHCB010000357.1:0-3013 GCA_050485805.1 Gemmatimonadota bacterium
CTCCTGGAGGCGGGGGCGGACCCCAATGCCCGCCTGGAGCAGCACCTCTGGTACATGTCCCACATCTCCTGCGGGAACTTCAACTGCGGGCTGGAGGTGACCTGGGGGGCCACGCCCTTCTGGCGGGCCGCCTACGGGCTGGACGTGGCCGGCATGCGGCTCCTCTCCGAGTTCGGGGCCGACCCCACCATCCCCACCCGCCGGCACCAGATGCGGGGAGAGAACCCCTACGGCGAGGTGGAGGTGGAAGACCCCTCCGGCCTCCCCCCGGTGGAGACCGGCGGACCGGCGGTCTTCCCCATCCACGCCGCCTCCGGCGTGGGATACGGGACCGGCTTCGGCGGGAACGCCCACCTCCACGCCCCCACCGGCTTCATGCCCGCCGTCCGGTACCTGGTGGAGGAGCTGGGGGTGGATGTGAACCAGCGGGACCACGAGGGCTACACGGCGCTCCACCACGCGGCATCCCGGGGTGACAACGCCATGGTCCTCTACCTGGTGGAGCAGGGCGCCGACGTGACGGTCCTGAGCCGCCGGGGACAGACGGTGGCCGACATGGCCAACGGCCCGGTGCAGCGGGTCTCTCCGTATCCCACCACCGTCCGGCTGCTGGAGAGCCTGGGGTCCAAGAACAACAACAACTGCCTTTCCTGCTGAGATCGCCCGGACCCCGAGGCCCCCCGGTGGGGGCGGGGCGTCGGGGATAGAGGAGGGAAAGGGCACGAGGAAAGCCCCCCGGGAGCCGGCTCCCGGGGGGCTCTTTCCATCTGCGGATCGGATGGACCGGATGGACCGACCGACGGCGCGGCGGGTGGATCCGGAGTGAAGCCACCTCCCCGTGGGCGAGTCGGAGGAGCGAGCGGCCCCCGGCCTCTCAGACCTCTCCCCGGGCCCGCATCTCCCGAAGGGCGCCGGCCCATCGCTCCATCTCCTCGGGGAGCCCGAAGGAGATCCGGTTCCATCCCGTCATGGGCGGGAAGGGGCGCCCCACGCGGATCCCCTGGTCCCGCATCCGCTGGATGTAGTCGGGGAGATCCCCGTGCACGCGGTGCATGAGGAAGTTGGCGTGGGAGGGAAGGTATTCCAGGCCCAGGTCGTCCAGGGCGGCCTGCGTCACCTCCCGGGCCTCCCGGTTGACCTGGAGGCTCCGGGCCATGATGGCCTCGTCCAGGAGGGAGGCCTGGGCCGCCACCGCCGCCAGGATGTTGGGGTTGTTGGAGATGGTGAAGGCCCGAAGGCGATCCAGGGTTTCGGGGTGGGCCAGGCCGTAGCCCAGGCGTAGCCCCGCCATCCCGTAGATCTTGGAGAAGGTCCGGACCACGATGACGTTCCGCTTCTCCCCGATCCAGTGGAGGGCCGATCCGTAGGCCGGGTCCTCGGCGTACTCGTGGTACGCCTCGTCCACCAGGAAGAGGACCGATTCCGGCGCTTCGGCGATCCAGGCGTCGATCTCCCGGGCGGGGGTCACGGTCCCCGTGGGATTGTTGGGGTTGCAGAGGTAGACCAGTACCGGGGTCCGGGCCTCCTGGGCCAGCTCCCGCATCCGGGGAATGTCGTGGGACAGATCCTCGGTCAGGGGAACGCTCTTCAGGTCGTAGGAGAGGGGACGCTGGTAGCGGCCCACGTCCTCGAAGGTGGGCTCTGCCTGGATGAGGGGCACCCCGGGACCCTGATAGGCCTGGACGATGATCTGCAGGATCTCCGTGGAGCCTGCCCCGAACAGGATGTTCTCCTCCTCCACCCCGAGGTGGCGGGCCAGCTCGGGATAGAGGGGGGCCGTGAACTCCCCGGGGTAGCGACCGGCGTTCACCAGGGCCTCGATCACGGCCCCCCGGGCGGCCGGCGCCAGCCCCAGGGGATTCTCATTGGAGCTGAGGCGAAGGGTCCCGTCGGCCAGGGTCTTCCCCGGCACTGCCCCCAGGATGCGGTCCAGGGCCGACCCCCCGTCCCTTCCGGCCCGCCCCAGGGCACCGAGACCCCCGCCCAGCCCCGCCGCCATCCCGGCCGCCATCCCGGTGCTGAGGAATCCCCTGCGATCCATGCTGTCCCCCCGTTTCATGGTGATGGCACTCCTCCGGCCTGGCTGCCACCGGCGTACCCGCGGCCGGATCCCCCGCGGGAAGGCCGCATCCGTCAATGTGCCCCGGCCTTCCCGGGCGCTGCAAGGTTCTTACGGAAATCCGCCGCCGGGAAGGAGGGAACGTCCACGGAGGCAACGGGATACTCGTGGGCACGGGTCATGGAGGCCCGGGCATCGAGACCGTTTGGCCAAGCCGGAGGAGGCGACACTGGACCAGGGACGACGCGAACGAAAGCCCCACGCCCGGACCTCCCCCGGGAAGGCTGGGAGATCTGCCCCCTGGATCCTTCCCCTGACCCTGGCGGTGCTCTTCTCCCTCACCGGATGCCAGGACGCGGAACGGGGGAAGGGTGCTCCCGTCTTCCCGGAAGGAGCGGCGGAGCGGGGAGCGGGGGTCGTGGATGGCCCGGATGGTCTGGACGGCCCGTCGCCGGCCGCGGCGGTCCCTCTCCTGGACGCCAGGCATCTTCCGGCGTCCCGGGGCCTGGATCCCGACCTGGTGGAACAGGCCCTGGAGCGGGCGTCCGGGCAGAGCCGCCTCCACAACCTCCTGGTGGCCCGTCACGGCGAGATCGTGGTGGAGCGGCATTTCCGGGGCCCGCCTCCCCACCAGCCCGCCAACGTCAAGTCCGTCTCCAAGACCCTGCTCTCGGCGGTGGTGGTGCACGCCCTGGCGGAGGGGATCCTGGAAGACCTGGACACCCCGGTGGCGGACTTCTTCCCCGACATCCTCAGCGCCCGGGGAGAGGACCCGGACGCCCTCCCGGATCCCCGCCACGCCATCACGCTGGCCCACCTCCTCACCATGAGCTCGGGGCTCGAGTCCACCTCCATCCGGAACTATGGACGGTGGGTCTCCAGTCCCGACTGGGTCCGGGCCGCCCTGACCCGGCCCATGCACTTCGAGCCCGGGGGGCGCATGGTCTACAGCAC
>JBJHCB010000358.1:0-3012 GCA_050485805.1 Gemmatimonadota bacterium
GTAGAAGGCGGAGGCGTACTTGGCGGCGTAGCTCATGATGGGGAGATGGGCGAAGCCGCCGGCGTCCAGGGCCTCCCGGATGGCGCCCACCCGCCCGTCCATCATGTCCGATGGGGCCACCAGCTCCGCCCCGGCCCGGGCGTGGCTCACCGCCGTGCGGGCCAGGAGCTCCAGGGTGGGATCGTTCCGCACCTCCCCCTCCTCCAGGACGCCGCAGTGCCCGTGGTCCGTGTATTCGCAGAGGCAGACGTCGGTGACCCGGAGGAGCCCCGGCACCTCGTCCCGGAGGGCCCGGAGGGCCTCTTGGACGACGCCGTCCTCCGTCCAGGCCCCCGTCCCCTCCGGGTCCTTCCCCTCGGGGATCCCGAAGAGGATCACCCCGCCCACCCCCAGGGCATGCGCCTCCGCGGCATCCCGAACCACCTGGTCCACGGAGAGCCGGTCCACCCCCGGCATGGAGGGGACCGGCTCCCGGACCCCCTCCCCGGGGAGGACGAAGAGGGGGAGGAGGAGCTGCTCGGGGGAGAGGCGGGCCTCCCGGACCAGGGCCCGGAGCTGGGGCGTCCGGCGGAGGCGCCGCCCCCGGTAGGTGGGAAAGCGGGTCATGGCTCGGGGTCTCCCGGAGGGGCGAGGGTGAGACGGAGCACCCGGGCATCCTCCCGGGGCCTGGCGTAATAATCTCGTCGGACGCCCACCTCCCGGAACCCCCGGCTCCGGTAGAGGCGCTGGGCGGGGTGGTTCGAGGCCCGCACCTCGAGGAAGACCTGGGTCGCTCCCACCTCCTGTGCGCGGCCGAGGAGGGCATCCAGGAGGCGTCCCCCCGCTCCCCTTCCCCGCCACCCGGGGGCCACGGCCACGTTGGCCACTTCCGCCTCGTGGTCGAACCACCAGAGGACGCCGTGTCCCACCACCCGTGGCGGCTCCGCCTCCTCGAGGACGAGGAAGGCCACCTGCTTCCGACGGAGGAGCGCCTGGAAGGCGGCAGCGCTCCAGGGCGTCGAGAAGGAGGCGGCTTCCACCTCCAGGACGTGGGGCAGATCGGCAGACCGGGCAGGACGGATCCGGAGGTCCCCGCCCTCTCCCGGAGCGGGGGGGTCCAGGGGGGGGTCCCCCCCATCCGACCCGGCCGGGCTCCCTCGGGGTCTCGTCACCCGGGCCCGAGCCTGCCGGTGCTCTCCCGGGCCCGGGCCTCCCGCTCGGCGGAGGAGGCCCGGAGGTAGTCGGGCTCCCATCGGGAGGCGGCGTCCAGGGGAGGCGTCCGCCCCTGGAGGGCGTGGACCCGGAGGAGCCCTTCCGCCGTGGGGAGGCCAGCCGGGTAGGGGAGGACCGTGTGCCCCGCGTCCTCCAGCAGATCCACGTGGGCCAGGGCCCCGCTCCCGCACAGCACCGTATCCGGGGGAAGCGCTTCCCGGAGGAGCTCGTCCACCGTGAGGGCCCGGGGGGGGAGGATCTCCTCCATCCCGTTGGGGAGGAAGCGGTAGCACGCGCCGTAGACCCGATCCGCCCGGGCATCGAAGAGGGCGTAGCGCGGCCGACGATTCGCCCCCGCGGAAAGGATCCCCCCCTCCGGCTCCGCCCCCAGGGGGAGGGGGCGGGGGAGCCGGGCCCCGTGGGAGGCGGCGGCCGCAGCCAGGGAGGACCAGGCCCAGAGGGGGCAGCCCAGGGCCATGGCCAGGCCCCGGGCGGTGGCGGCCGCGATCCGGACCCCGGTGAAGGACCCGGGGCCCCGCCCCACCACGACCCCGTGGAGCTCCCTCCGATCCACCCCGGCCTCCCCCAGCGCCCGCTCGATGGCGGGGATGAGCCGGGACGCCTGTTTCTGCTGGTTCAGGACCATCTCCCGCGACAGGACCGCCTCCCCCCCGGCCACCGCCACCGAGCCCACTCCGGTGGAGGTGTCCAGCGCCAGGAGGAGGGGTCCCTGGGCGTCGTTCATCCCTGGTCCAGGGTGACGGGAAACCCGGGGAGGTGGGGCGGCACCCCCACACGGTGGACCTGCACCATGCGGAGACGGGAACCCGGCTCCGGGAGGGTGAGTCGGATCTCCCACCGGTCCTCCGGGAGGAGGGACCCGGCCCGCTCGGGCCACTCCACCAGGACGATCTCGGGGCCGAGCCCCAGCTCCTCCCACCCCAATTCCCAGAGCTCCGCGGGATCCCGGAGCCGGTAGAGGTCCATGTGGATCACCTCCGCCCGGTCCCGGGCCGGGTACCGGAAGAGGAGGTTGAAGGTGGGAGAGGGGAGGACCCCCTCCACCCCGGCCCCCCGGGCGACGGCCCGGGCCAGGACGGACTTGCCCGCACCCAGCTGCCCCTGGAGCCCCACGAACACCGGGACCTCCACCTCGGTGCCGAGGCGCTCGCCCCAGGCCACCAGCTCCTCCTCGCTCAGGATCACGGCGCCGCCCCCGACCCGGTGAGCCTGGACCTGAGCTCGAAGAGCTCGTCCCGGAGGAGCGCCGCCCGCTCGAACTCCAGCCCCCGGGAGGCCTCCTCCATCTCCGCCTCCACCTGCTTCACCCGGGCCTCCAGGTCCATCTCCTCCTGGTAGGACCGGGAGCGCTCCGCCACCCGGGTCACCGGCGCCTCCCGGGCGTCGGCCACCCGGGTGGAGAACTCGATCTCCTGGATGCTCTTGCGGATGGTCTCGGGGGTGATCCCGTGCTCCAGGTTGTGGGCCATCTGGAGCTCGCGGCGGCGCTCCGTCTCATCGATGCACTGCCGCATGGACTCGGTGATGCGGTCGGCGTAGAGGATGGCCTGCCCGTCCACGTTCCGGGCCGCCCGGCCGATGGTCTGGATGAGGGAGCGGGCATTGCGGAGGAAGCCCTCCTTGTCCGCGTCCAGGATGGCCACCAGGGAGACCTCGGGAAGGTCCAGCCCCTCCCGGAGGAGGTTGATCCCCACCAGGACATCGAAGCGCCCCAGGCGGAGCCCCCTCAGGATCTCCATCCGCTCGATGGTGTCGATGTCCGAGTGCATGTACTGCACCCGCACCCCCACCCCCTGGAGG